>DATMIN010000508.1:0-23423 GCA_035554275.1 Burkholderiaceae bacterium | reverse complement strand
CGGCGCGAGCGCGAGCAGCGCCGCTTCGAGCGCGTCATCGTCGAGCTCGTACAGCGCAGCGTGCAGCGTGGTGCGGCTGGCCTTCGTCGGCGCGAGCAGCGTGCGCAGCCTGAGCCCGAGGTCGCCTTCGAGGAAGGCGCGGAACTGCGGGTCGACGCCGCTCTTCAGGCCGGCCTTGAACGCGGCCGGGGTCAGGTGGTGTGCCTTCAGGTAGCGCGCGACGAACTGCGACAGCACCAGGCCGCGGTTGAAGAAGCACGAGAAGCCGCCGCCGACGTTCGTGCCGAGCGTCGCCCAGCGCGTCCAACGGCTCGCCGGGCCGCGCGCGTAAGGCCGCCCGCTGCCGCTGTCGACCATCGCGGTGACACGGTAGCGCACCTCGTTGCCGGCATCGACGACGTGGTCGCTCCAGTTGAAGCGCTGGAACGGCCATTCGCTCGACGGCCGGTGGTCGCCGGACTTCGGCTTGTCCTTCTTGAAGCCGAGGCGGTTCTCGACCGGCTCGACGACGCTGCCGCCGGCGGCCGTGCGGCGCGCGCGCTCGAGCAGAAAGCCGCGGCAGCCGGGCACGAAGGCGCTCGGCACCCACGCGACGAACGCATCGTCGCCGCTGGTGTACAGGGCAATCCGGACGGTGGTCTGGGCCATGGCGGCACTCCGGGCGCGTCGGTGCGCGGCTCGCGAGCCTAGGCGCCACGCGCGCCGCGCACACTCCCTACCTTCGCCTCGCCGCGGCGCTCACGCCGCGTGCGGCCGCTATCATGGCCCGGCCCCTGTCCGCGCGCCGCCCGACGTTCCCGTTCCTTGTCTTCCGCTCCCGATCCCCTGAACCCGGCGCAGCTCGCGGCCGTGCATCACCTCTCCGGCCCGTGCCTCGTGCTCGCCGGTGCCGGCTCGGGCAAGACGCGCGTGATCACGCACAAGATCGCGCGGCTGCTGCAGGCTGGCTACGAGCCCGGCCAGATCGCCGCGATCACGTTCACCAACAAGGCCGCGCAGGAGATGCGCGAGCGCTCGAAGGCGCTGGTCGGCGCGCGCGCCGCCAAGCACCTCGTCGTCAGCACCTTCCACTCGCTCGGCGTGCGCATCCTGCGCGCCGAGTTCGAGCGCGTTGGGCTCAAGCAGCAGTTCAGCATCCTCGACAGCGACGACGTGCTCGGGATCCTGAAAGAGGCCGGCGCGAGCACCGACAACGCGCTCGCGCGGCGCTGGCAATGGGCGATCAGCGGCTGGAAGAACCGCGGCCTGTCGAGCGGCCAGGTCGAGCCGGCCGATGCCGACGAGCAGGTCGCGCAGCGCGTGATGCAGCGCTACGAGGAGCGCCTCGCGGCCTACCAGGCGGTCGACTTCGACGACCTGATCGGTGTGCCGCAGCGGCTGCTGCAGCACGACGCCGAGGTGCGCGCGAAGTGGCAGGAGACGCTGCGCTACCTGCTCGTCGACGAGTACCAGGACACCAACGCGATCCAGTACGAGATGCTGAAGTCGCTGGCCGGCGAGCGCGCGATGTTCACCGCGGTCGGCGACGACGACCAGAGCATCTACGGCTGGCGCGGTGCGACGCTCGACAACCTGAAACGCCTGCCGCTCGACTACCCGGCGCTCAAGCTGGTTGCGCTCGAGCAGAACTATCGCTCCACCGGCCACATCCTGCGCGCCGCCAACGGCGTGATCGCGAACAACCCGAAACTGTTCGAGAAGAAGCTGTGGAGCGCGCTCGGCGACGGCGAGCCGGTGCGCGTGGTCGAGTGCGACAACGAGGAGCACGAGGCGCAGCGCGCCGTCGCGCGCATCCAGGCGCTGCGCGGCGGCAGCGTCGCGGTCGGCGCGCCGGTCGAGTTCAAGGACGTGGCGGTGCTGTACCGCGCCAACCACCAGGCGCGCGTGTTCGAGCAGGCGCTGCGCAAGGCTGCGATCCCGTACAAGGTGTCGGGCGGCCAGAGCTTCTTCGACCGCGCCGAGATCAAAGACCTGTGCGCCTGGCTGCGCCTGATCGTCAACGACGACGACGACCCGGCGTTCCTGCGCGCGGTGACGACGCCCAAACGCGGCGTCGGCCACCAGACGCTGGCGGTGCTCGGCGACTTCGCGAAGCGCTGGAAGACGAGCCTGTTCGAGGCGCTGTTCGCCGAGAGCCTGGGCTCGGTGCTCTCGCCCCGCGCGCTCGGCACATTGCACGAGTTCGGCCGCGGCGTGAACGACCTGCAGCATCGCGCGCGCCATACGGCCGGCGCCGAGGACGCGAAGGCGCTGCTGCTCGGCTGGGTCGGCGACATCGGCTACGAGCAGCACCTGAAGGATGGCGAAGACAGCGAGAAGCTCGCCGCCGCGCGCTGGCGCAACGTGCTCGACTTCATCGACTGGATCGCCAAGCGCTGCGGCGGCGAGATCGAAAATGACGGTGGCTTGACGACCGAGACCGAGAAGAAGACGGTGCTCGAAGTGGCGCAGACGATCTCGGTGATCATCAGCCTGGCCGAGCGCGGCGACGAGCAGAACGTCGTGACGCTGTCGACGCTGCACGCGGCCAAGGGCCTCGAGTGGCAGCACGTGATGCTCGCCGGCGTCAACGAAGGGCTGCTGCCGTTCGTCAGCGGCGCGGCCGACGCCGCCGCGCTGACGGCCGAGCGGCTCGAAGAGGAACGCCGGCTGATGTACGTCGGCATCACGCGCGCGCGCAACACGCTGGTGGTCAGCGTGCTGAAGCGGCGTCAGCGCGGCCGCGAGACGGTCGCCGCCGCGCCGAGCCGCTTCGTCGCCGAGATGAAGCTCGACGAGGTGCAGGAGAAGATCGATCCGCGCGAGAAGCTGAAGGCGCTGCGCGCCGCCGCGGCGGCGCGCGCCGTCAAAGCGGCGGCCGAGGCACCGCCGCGCTAGAGATGGGGTACCCGGCGGCGGGGTACCGCCGCCACCCGCCGGGCGGGTGTGCTTGTCAGGCCGCGCGCACCAGCTCGCCGCGTGGCTCCGGGCCGGCGGTCTGCAGCAGCGTGACGCGGCCTTCGTGCCACGCGCGGTCGAAGTCCGACTCGAGGTCGCGCAGCGCCTGCGGTGTCGACGCGGTCGACGAGGTGATGCCGACGGCGCGGTTGCGGCCCTGGTTCTTCGCGGTGTACAGCGCCATGTCGGCGAGGTTGATCGCCTGCTCCCACGGCACCGGGTGGCCGTAGGGCGGCAGCGGGAAGCGCGCGTAGCCGATCGATGCGGTCACGCGCAACGCGCGCGCCTCGGGCGTGGCGCCGGCCGCGATCGGCGCCTGGCCGATCACGCGCAGCACGCGCGCGGCCATCTGCTCGGCCTGCTCGGGACCGGCGCGCGGCACCAGGATCAGGAACTCCTCGCCGCCCCATCGCACCACCAGGTCGTCGCTGCGCACCGCCTCGTTGAGGCGGTTCGCGACCTCGATCAGCACCTGGTCGCCGCAGGCATGGCCATGGCTGTCGTTGACGTGCTTGAAGTGGTCGATGTCGACCAGCAGCAGCGCGCCCTCGAAGCCGCCGTCGCGGCCCAGGCCGGTCATCACCGCCTGGAAGTGGCGCCGGTTCGCGAGATTGGTCAGCGGGTCGCGCTCGCTCTGCGCCTGCAGCTGCAGGTGGCTCGCGGCCAGCCGCGCGTGCGTCTCGCGCACCCGGCGGTACAGGATCGCCACGAGCACGATCGCGAGCAGCATCACCGCGGCGAGCAGCGCCCAGATGCGCTGCTGCAGGTCGCGGTTCGACAGCGCCTCGGTCTTCAGCGCGTTGTCGCGCGCGAGCAGCTCGATGTCGCGCTGGCGCGCCTCGGCGTCGTTGCGCGACTGCAGCTCCTTCAGCGCGATCGCGCGGTTCGTGCGCATCAGCTCGGCGCTGAGCGCGCGCTCGCGGTGGTACAGCTCGAGCGCGCCGCGCGCGTCGCCGGCGGCGGCCAGCGCCTCGCCGAACTCGCGCAGCGTGCCGACCTGCCAGCCGGTCTCGCCGTTGCGCTGCCACAGCTCGAGCAGCCGCGCCAGATCGCGCTTGCCTTCGGCGATGCGGCCGAGGCCGATCTTGGCGATGCCGGCGTTGTTGATGAGCAGCCGCTCGGCGCTCTCGTCGTGATGGCGGCGCACGATCACCAGCGCGCGGTCGGCAGCGCGCAGCGCGTCGGCCGGGCGGCCGAGGCGCGTGTAGGTGTCGCTGATGTTGCTGAGCAGGCGCGCCTCGAGACGCGGCGCCTGCGCCAGCGCGGCCAGCGCGAGCGCCTCCTCGTAGCAGCGCAGCGCGGTTTCGCGCTCGCCCTGCGCGTTGGCGACGCGCGCCTCGGCGTTCGCGACCCGCGCCTGCGCGGCCTGGTCGTCGCTCTGCAGCGCGAGCCGCCGGGCCTGCGCGATCAGGCGCTGCGCGGCCTCGCGCTCGCCGCGGCCGTTCGCCAGCATCGCCAGCGCGCTGAGGTTCTCGGCGCGGCGGCGCGCGTCGCCGGCCCATTCGGCCAAGGTCAGGCCGGTCTGTGCATGGCCGGCGGCGATCGCCGGCAGGCCCTGGCTGAAGGCGCGGCGTTCGAGGATCTGCAGCGCGCGCCAGGCCAACGGCAGCGCGCACACCTGGCCCTCGGGCGCGGCCGGCGCGCCCGGGCAGCCGGTCAGCAACGCCGGCAGCGCCGATTGCGCGAGCGCCGCGGCCACGTCGAGCTGGCCGGCGTTCTCGGCGACCAGCGCGCGGATCAGGTTCGAGGCCGCCAGCTCGCGGCCGCCGGCGCCGGCGGGGCTGAGCGCGGCGAGCTGCTCGGCCATCGCGCCGGCGTGCACCGTGCCGCCCGATTGCGCCTCGATGCTGCCGATCGCGAACAGCAGCATCGCACGCTCGCGCACCGAGCCGGCGTGCGCGGGCTGCAGCGCGGCGAGCGCCGCCAGCGCCTGCGCCGGGCGCTCGTAGCCGTCGTAGATCAGCGTGTCGACGAGCGTGCCGAACGCGTCGGCACGGTACGCGGCCACGCGCGCGGGCGGCGCCGAGGCGGCGTCGCCGGCCGGCACCGCGCTCGCGGTGGCGCACAGCACGAGCGCCGCGGCGCCGAGGAGGAGTCTGGCCAACGCGTTCATTGGCGTACCTTCGTGCTGCGCACTCCGGTATTCGCCCTTGGGACGGCCCGGCGGGCTCATGCGGCCACCGCCACGCTCAACGGCGCGCGGCCCTGCAGCAGCGTCAGCTCGACCTGGCCGTCGCGCCACGCGGTCTCGAGCGAGTGCGTGATCGCCTCGAGCGAGGGCTCGTCGCGGGCATGCAGCAGGCGCACGCCGTAGGCGCGGTTGCGGCCGTGCGCCTTGGCCAGGTACATGGCCGTGTCGACGAGGTTGATCGCGCGCTCCCACGAGACGCGCAGCGGCGCCGGCCCGATCGGGAACGTCGCGAAGCCGATCGAGGCCGTCACCGCGATGCGCTGCGTGCCGCACACCACCGGCGCGCGGTCGAGCACGCCGAGCATGCGCTGCGCCAGCGCGTCGACCTGCTCGGCCGCGAGCGAGCGCACGACGACGAGGAACTCCTCGCCGCCCCAGCGCACGATCAGGTCCTGCTCGCGCAGCGTCTCGCGCAGACGCCGCGCCACGTCGACGAGCACCGCATCGCCGGTGCCGTGGCCGTGGCGGTCGTTGATGTGCTTGAAGTGGTCGATGTCGATCAGGAACACCGTGCCGGTGAGCTTGCCGTCGTCGGCGAGCTGGCGCATCACGGCCTGGAAGTGGCGCCGGTTCGCCAGGCCCGTCAGCGGGTCGCGCTCGCTCTGCACCTTGAGCTGCTCGTTGCTGGTGGACAGCATCGCGTTGGTCTGGCGCACGCGCCGGTACAGCAGCGCGACGACGGCGAACGACAGCACGAACGCGGCCGCCAGCAGCCACCACAGGCGCTGGCGCAGGTCGCCGCGGCGCAACTGCTCGGCGGTGATCTCGCTCTCGCGGTTCAGCAGCGCGAGCGCCTGCTTGCGGCGATCGGCGTCGTACTGCTCCTGCATCGCGAGGATCGCCTTCTGGTCGCCGTCGCGCAGCAGCGTCGTCGCCAGGCGCCGGTGATGGTGGAGGGCTTGCGCGGCGCCGGTCAGGTCGCCGGCCTTCTCGAGGTAGGTGCCGAGTTCCTCGTGCAGGTCGGAGACGCCGCTGACCGAACCGCGCCCCTCGTCGATCGCCATCGCCTCGCGCACGTAGCGCTTGCCGATCTCGATCTCCTGCAGCCCGATGTGGGCCAGGCCGATGTTGGCCAGCGCGACCATCTCGGTATTGGCGTCCTTCAGGTCGCGCGCCAGCGGCAGCGCGGCCTCGGCGCGCGTCAGCGCGGTCTTGTAGTCGCCGTTCTTCAAGAAGAAGTCGGCCAGGTTGGCGAGATAGCGCGCCTCGTCGACCTTCGCGCCGGCGCGCTGCGCGGCGGCGATGGCGGCCTCGAACGAGCGCCGCTCGCCGGGTTGGTCGCCCAGGCCGTCGAGCACGATGCCGGTGACGTTGTAGGCGCGGCCGAGCGCGACCGCGTCGTCGGCGTTCTTCGCGATCGTGATCGCTTCGAGGCCGAGCGTGTGCGCGCGCTCGAGCTGCTTGGCGCCGTAGTAGCTGTAGGCCAGGTTGGCGCGGGCTTCGGCCCAGCGCCACGGCTCGGGCTGCGTGTCGGCGAGCGCGAGCGCCTCGTGGTTCAGGCGCACCGCGGCCTCGAACTGGCCGGCACGATCCTTGATGTAGCCGTGCGCGAAGACGAAGCGGAAGCGCTCGCGCGGCAGCAGCGAGTTGGGCAGCTGCGCCATCGCCTCCTGCATCATCGCGTCGGCGCGCTGCAGGCTGCCGCCGCGCGCCAGCGAGCGCGCGCGCACCAGCAGCGCGGCCGCGGCGGCGGCGCTGGCGCTGGCGGCGCGCGGCTCACGCGCCATCTCCTCGAGCCGGGCGGCCGAGCGCTCGATCGCCTCGGGTGGGGCCGCCGCCGCGAGCGTCAGGCCCTGCACCGTCAGCACCTCGATGCGCTGGCGGCTGCCGCTGGGCGTGCTCGGCAGCAGCGCCTCGAGCGCCTGCGCGGCCTCGTACGGGCGGGCGCGGCCGGTGTTCTCGAGCGCGAGGATGCGCTGGGTCGCGTCGTCGACCGACTGCGCCTGCAGCGGCGCCGCGGCCGCGCCGCACAGCAGCAGCACGGCGAGCGACCACGCGCGCCGCAACGGCCGGAACGGGGCGGGCGCGGTGCGGTCCATCGCGTCGGGCCTCAGCTCGCCGCGACCAGCGCCAGGCGCGCGGTCTTCGTCAGCAGCGCGGTCAGCGCCTGCTCTGGCATCGGCTTGGCGAAGTGGTAGCCCTGGTACTCGTCGCAGCCTTCGCGGCGCAGGAAGTCGAGCTGGTCGAGCCGCTCGACGCCCTCGGCCACCACGTGCAGGCCGAGCGAGTGGCCCATCGCGATGATCGCGCGCGTCAACGCGGCGTCGCCGCTGTCGTGCGGGATGTCGTTGACGAACGAGCGGTCGATCTTGACCACGTCGACCGGGAAGCGCTTGAGCGCGCCGAGCGACGAGTAGCCAGTGCCGAAGTCGTCCATCGCCAGGCGCACGCCGAGCAGCTTCAGGCGCCGCATCGTCGCCTCGGCGGCGTCGGGCTGGTCCATCACCGCGCTCTCGGTCAGCTCGAGCTCGATCTGGTGCGGCGCGCAGCCGGCCAGGCCGATCATCTCGGCGACCTCGTCGACCAACCGCGGGTTCTTGAACTGGCGCGCGCTGACGTTGACCGACATCGTCATGCCGAGCACGCCGGCGCGCTGCAGCCGGGCCAGCGCCTGGCCAGCGTGACGCAGCACCCAGGCGCCCATCGGCACGATCAGGCCGGTCTCCTCGGCGATGTCGATGAAGTGGCCGGGCGCGAGCAGCCCGCGCTGCGGGTGCTCCCAGCGCACCAGCGCCTCCATGCCGACGGGGCGGCCGGTGACGACGTTGACACGCGGCTGGAAGTGCAGCACGAGCTGGCCCTCGGCGATCGCGGTGCGCAGCTCGAGCTCGAGGTTCAGGCGCGCCTCGGCCGGGCCGCCGTCGTGCGCGCCGAACAGCGCCCAGCCGTCGCGACCCGCCGCCTTGGCGCGGTACATCGCGATGTCGGCGTGGCGCAGCAGCGTCGCGGTGTCGGTGCCGTCCTGCGGGAACACGGCGATGCCGGCCGAGACCGTCACGTGATGCTGCACGCCGCTTTGCAGCTCGACCGGCGCGCGCAGCGCGACGAGGATGCGCTCGGCGATCTCGCTCGCATGCGCGCCGTCGCGCACGTCGTGCAGCAGCACGCACATCTCGTCGCCGCCCATGCGCGCCACCAGATCCTGGCCGCGCACGACCTGGCGCATGCGCCCGGCCAGCTCCTGCAGCAGGTGGTCGCCGACGGCATGGCCGAGCGTGTCGTTGATGACCTTGAAGCGGTCGACGTCGACGAAGACCACCGCGAACGGCGTCATGTCGCGCAAGCCGTGCTCGAGCGCCTTGCCGACCGCGACCTGGAACGCCGCCCGGTTCGGCAGCGTGGTCAGCTCGTCGTGCTCGGCGAGGAACAGGGCGCGCCGCTCGGCGACCATCACGTCGGTGATGTCGCTGCTCAGCACGTAGACGCCGCTGACGCTGCCGTCGGCCGCGACCTTGGGCATGTAGATGATGTTGAGCCAGCGCCCGCGCAGGTGGTCGGCGCTGCCGACGCGGTGGTCGACCGCGAAGGTCTGGCCGGCGAGCGCGCGCTCGATGTGCGGCTGCAGCGCGCCGTATTCCTCTTCGCCGTAGACCTCTTTCAGCGTGCAGCCGATCATGCGCGCCGGGTCCATGCCGAGCCAGCGCTGGTAGTTGCGGTTGACGAAGCGGTAGCGCTGGTCGGCGTCGACGAACGACACCATCGCCGGGATGTTGTCGGTGATCGTGCGCAGCTCGTCTTCGCTGCGGTGCAGCTGCTGGCGCGAATCGAGCAGGCGCTGGTACGGCGCGCGGATGCTGTCGGCCACGATCGTGCGGTAGATCATCCAGAAGCCGGCGACCTTGTAGAGGTGGCCGGCCGTCAGCGCGAGATCGGTGAGGCGGGTGTAGAGCGTCAGCGTGACCTCGCCGAACACCATCAGCAGCGCGGCGCCCAGCAGCGTGGCGGCGTCGACCGGCTGCGGCGTGTCGAGCCGGCGCGCGAACAGCAGCGCCGAGAGCAGGAACAGCGCGACCAGAACTGCCTCGCCCGCGTGCTTCGTGAACGTCAGCGACTGGCCCTCGACCAGCATCGTCGGCAGGCTCTGCGGCCAGCCGAAGGCCCAGAGCGCGACCAGCCCGACGTAAACGGCGACGGCCGCTGGCGCGCGCCGCACCCAGCGCGGCTCGCGCCCGACCTGCCACGGCTGGGCCGCGACGTACAGCATCGCCAGCGCGATCAGCAGCCGGCTCGACATGAACAGCACGATGCTGCGCGACGCGCTGTTCGTGCCGAGCAGGTCGGGCATGCCGGGGAATGCGAGGGTGTGCATCAGGTCGAGCACGAGCGCGCCGGCGCAGGCCGAGCCGAGCACCGCGACGCTGCGCGGCACCTCGAGCTCGCGGCCGTTCCACGCCACCGCGGCGATCGCGCCGCAGACCAGGATCGAGGCCAGCTCGAGCAGCGAGTGCCACTGCGCGAACACCAGGCCGGTCCAGCCGGCCGGCATGTGGACGTTCCAGATCGCCAGCGCGAACATCGGCAGCGCCGCGAGCGTCAGCAGCGCGGCCCGGCGGCGGCGCGCCGCCACCACCACGCCCGCGGGCGCCTCGCACCCTGGTGCCGCTTCCGGCCCCGCCCCGATCAATGGTGTCATCCGCTGCCGTCCGTGTGCTTGGGGCGGCGCCGCGGCGCCGCGCGCGACGCCGCCGTCGAAGGACGGGCGCGCCGCGATTCACCGTTTTCGACCGCGACGGGCGGGGCTTGAGCCCGCGCCGCCGCGGCGCCGCGGCGGCGCGGCAACTCGTTAACTATTGACGACCGACGAGGCCGTGCTCACAGGAACGCGAGCCGACGCGCGCTGCCGAAGTTGCGCAGGTTCGGCAGCACGGTGTCGAGCTGCGCGTCGCTGGCGCCGAACCAGCCGAGCAGCGTGGCGGCGTACTGGTCGACCGAGGTGGTCGGGATCCAGCGGCCCTGCAGCTCCCACGCATCCTGGCCGACGTCGTCGGCGCCGCCGAGCACGAGCTCAGGGTAGGTGCCGTAGGTCGTGCCGCCCTTGACCGCGCCGCCCATCACCAGGTGCTGGTTGCCCCAGGCGTGGTCGGTGCCGGTGCTGTTGTTCGGCGCGAAGGTGCGGCCGAAGTCGCTCTGCGTGAAGGTGGTGACGGCGTCGCCGAGGCCGAGCGCCTTCAGCGCGGCGTAGAACGCGCCGAGCGCGTCGCCGAGCTGCTTCAGCAGCCGGGCGTGGTCGCCCTCGAGCGGGCTGCCGGTGACGAGCTGGCCGCCGTGCGTGTCGAAGCCGCCCATCGACGCGAAGAACAGCTGGCGGCTGCCCTGCACCGTGGCGTTGCCGGCGATCAGCTTGGCGAGCTGGTAGAGCTGGTTCGCCATCGGCGTGGTCAGGCGCCCGGCGCTGGTCAGCGGCGCGAAGGCCGCGTCGATCGCGGGCAGCGCGCCCGGGTCGCCGGGCTTGACCGCGACCAGCGCACCGAGCCGCGCCGACATCGCGAACGCATCGCGCTGGGCCGCGGTGTAGGCGTCGGCCAGGGCCACGTCCTGCGGCTGCGCGTAGAGCGCGTCGATCGCCGCCTTGCGCGCGAGCTGCGGCGCCCAGGTGTCGCTCGGCTGCAGGCCGTAGGCGCCGAACACCGAGCCGGGGCCGGGCAGCACGAGCGGCGTCTGCAAGGTCGAGAGGCCGAAGCGCGCGCTGCCGGCGACCGAGATCACCGGGTTCACGGTGGCAAGGGTCTCGGCGGCGCGGCCGCCCCAGCCGGTGCGCGTCAGCGAGCTCGCGGTCGCCGTCTCCCACAGCGTCTGCTGGTCGGAGTGCGAGAACAGGCTGTCGGGCACGCTGCCCGAGTTCGCCAGCGCGGCGCGGTACTGCGCCTTGGTCAGCGGCTGTACCAGCGGGCCGACGTTGAATACCGGCGCGAGGTGGCCGTCGCTCCACGCGCCGGCCAGCGCCGACATCGCCGGGTGCAGGCCGAACGAGACGCCGGGCAGCGGCGTCAGGCTCGCCTTCGGGATCGCCAGGCTGCCGCGCACGCCGGCGTACTGGCCGTAGCGCGTGGCGTCGTTCGGCACGATCATGTTCATGCCGTCGTTGCCGCCGTACAGGAAGATGCAGACCAGCGCCTTGTAGTCGGCGGCGCGGGCCGGGCGCGCGCTCATCAGGTTGGCGAGCGTGCCGGCGCCGAGCGCACCGGCCAGCGTGGCGCCGCTGCCGATGCCGGCGTGGCGCAGCCAGGCGCGGCGCGCGGGGGAGATCGGGGCGTGGTGGTCGTTCATGGCGGTCTTTCTCAACGCAGCACCTGATAGTTCGGCGAGCCGAACACGAGGTAGGCGGCCGCTCTCACGCGGTTCGTCTGCCAGTTCGTCGGGTCGGTCTGGCTGGTCCACCAACCGACCGCGCTGATCACGCGATCGCGCGGCGTGGCCGGCAGCGGCTGCCCGATCGCGAGCAGCGAGAGCCGATCGACGAGCTTGGCGGCGTCGGCAGCGTCGGTCGTGAACGCACTCAGGTCGACCTGCGTGCCGAGCGCGTTCGGGATGTCGGCGCTCGGCGTCGAGCCGCCCCAGTCGAGCAGGTAGGTCAGGTAGTTGAGCCGCTCGAGCGCCGCGTTGGCGCTGTGGATGCCGAACTCGGGGCCGACCAGCGGCGTGCCGGCGACCGGGTAGTTCGGCGGGTAGTCGTTGAACACCGACGGCGGGCGGAACACGTGCTGGCGCAGGTTGTCGCCCCACCACCACGACAGCGCGTCGCCGTCGCTGCGGCCGTTCAGCGCACGCAGCACGCCGGCGAACATCAGCGCCGGCTCGCGCAGCTTGCCGGCGTTGCGCCCGACGCTGTCGGTGCGCGCCTCGGCGTCGAGCAGCACCGCGCTAACGGTGGCCGCGAGGTCGCCCTTCACCCCGGTGCCGATGCCGGCGTACTTGCCGCTCGTGAACGCGCTCGCCACCCGGCCCACGTAGGCCGGCGACGGGTTGCTCGCGACCAGCCGCTGGATCAGCTGCTTGCCGATGAACGGCGCGATGTTCGGGTGCGCCATCAGGCTGTCGAGCACCGTCTCGAGGGCGGCCGGCGCGGTGCTGCCCGCGGCCACGCTGATGCCCGACAGCAGCGGGCGCAGGTTGGTGTCGTGGCGGGTCGCGACCGGCACCATGTCGCCGCCGTAGTAGCGGCAGTTGGTGCCGCTCGGCCAGCAGCCCCACGGTGTCGCACCGCCGGCCGGGTACGTCCAGCCGGACATCGCGTAGGCGTACGAGCGCACCGTCTCGTTCGAGTAGGTGGCGGTGCAGGTGCCGCCCTGCAGGCTGCCGTCGCTGTTCAGCGCGCAGGTGCCGATGCTGAACAGCTGCAGCAGCTCGCGCGCGAAGTTCTCGTTCGGCGCCGCCTTGTCGTTGTTCGCGTTGTTGAGGAAGTCGCCCATGATCGGCGACAGCGCCACCTTCTTCAGCACCTGGCGGTAGTTGCCGAACGCGTTGTCGAGCAGGTTGTTGTAGTAGAGGCGAAAGCCGTAGGTGCCGCTGACCTCGAGGTTGTTGACGACGACGATCTGCTGCAGCGCGAACGCGACGCGCTGGCGCAGCTGGTCGGGCTGGCCGATCGCGTTGCGATAGAAGTCCCAGACCAGCGGCTCGGTCGATGACCAGTCGCGCCAGCAGTTGGCGCCCCGGGTGTCGCAGAAGCTGCCGCTGCCGGTGTACTGGTCGATCTCGCCGCCCATGCCGCTGGTGTAGCGCGACGCGTTCAGGCCCATCTGCGCACCGACCCAGGCCGACGCGCCTTGCGCCTGGATCGAGGCGACCAGCGTTTCGGTCGGGCCGAAGCTCGCCTGCGCGGCGAGGCGGACGGCATCGCGGGTGGTCATCGCGGGGGCCGGTGCGGGTGCGGGCGCCGGAGCCGGCGCCGGAGCAGGCGCAGGCGCAGGCGGCTTGCGTTTCAGCGCCTCGGCCGTCGTGCCGTCGGTGGCCGACACGGTGGCGGTGTCGGCAGCGCCGCCGCCGCCGCCGCCGCAGGCGCTGAGCAGGGCCGCGGCGCCCATCAAGGCAACGGTGCGGCGCCACGCGAGTTCGACGCTGGCGGGGCGGGGCTGGAGCAGATCAGGGGTCGGCATGGATTCAAACGCTTTCAAGAAGGTCGATTCATGGCTCAAGCCGGTTACAGGGCCGACTGGTTTGGTCGCGGTTTCGCGCCGCGCCGCCGCTTCGCGTGACAGCCGTGACGCCGCCGCCGGCCCACCCTGCCGGTCAGCAGGAACAAGGCCCGCGCGCGGTATCAGTTTGTTGGCGGCCGTCGACGCTCCCGCGTCGACGCGGCGACCCGCTCTACATGCCCTTGAAGAGGCCGGTGAAGCTGCGGCTGACCTCGAGCCTTTCGGGGTGGCCCTTGACGGCGACGAGCTGGCGCCCGCGCAGGTCGCGGCTGACGCCGGCGATGTGCTGGGTGTTGACCAGCGTCGAGCGGTGGATCTGCCAGAACAGGTCGGCGTCGAGTTCGTCGACCAGCTCCTTGATCGGCTTGCGGATCAGCGCCTCGATCGTCGCCGTCTGCACCCGCGTGTACTTCTCGTCGGAGATGAAGAACAGCACGTCCTCGACCGGAATCATCTGGATGTTCTGGCCGACGGTCGCCTGGATCCAGCGCAGGTGCGGCGGCTTGCCCGGGTCCATCCGCGCCGCCAGGCGCTGCAGCAGCTGCTGCATGCCGGCCGGCGCCGTCTCGCCGCCGCTGTCGCGCTGCTGCAGCCGCTTGCGGATGCGCGCCACCGTGACCAGCAGCCGATCGCGCTCGGCGGGCTTCAGCACGTAATCGACCACGCCCTGCTCGAACGCCTCGATCGCGTACTGGTCGTAGGCGGTGATGAAGACGATCTCGCAGCCGGGCCAGGCGTCGTCGGTCTCGTCGTCGACCGGCAGCTGCGCGATCGCGCGTGCCGCCTCGACGCCGGTCATGCCGGGCATGCGGATGTCGAGGAACACGAGGTCGGGGTGGTGGGTCTCGGTCAGCTGCACCGCCTCGAGGCCGTTCTTCGCCTCGGCGACGATCTCGAGCTCGGGCCAGACCTCGGCGAGCCGCGCGCGCAGCTGCTCGCGCATCAGGCGTTCGTCGTCGGCGATCAGCGCACGGGTGGCGCGGCGGGCGGGGTCGTCGGCGGTGCTCATCCGCCGATCGTAGCGCCGCCGCCGGGCGCGCTGCCATCGCGGCGCCCGCGCCGCAGCAGCCGCCAGACCAGCCACACCGCGGCCGCGAACAGCAGCAGCGGCGAGCACACGACAGCGACCACGCCGGCGAGCGCGACCAGCACGCCGACCAGCACGACGCCGAGGATCGCGAGCGGCACCAGCACCGCGATCGGCACGATGAGTGCCACGATCAGCGCGGCCAGCGTCAGGCCGCCGATCGCCATCAGCCACTCGCCGATGCCGAGGCCGCTGACGAGCGTGTCGCCGTCGAGGCTGATCGAACCCGGCTCGAGCGAGCCGCTCGTCCAGACCGCACCGGCCACCAGCAGCACGACGAGCAACACGCCGGCCGCGAACGCGAGGCCGATGAGCTTCAGGAAGGTCTTCATGCGGAATCTCCTTCGCGCGGTTGCGCCAGGTAGGGCACGGTGAGCGTCACGACGGTGCCGCTCGGCTGGTTCTCGGCCACCGTCATCGAGGCCCGGTTGCCGTACAGCAGCTGCAGCCGCTCGCGGATGTTGTTCAGCCCGACGCCGGTGCCGGCGGTGGCGGCGCGGCCGAAGCCCAGGCCGGTGTCGGCCACCGTCACCGCGAGCTTGCCGTGCACGATCTCGGCCTTCACGGTCAGCCTGCCGCCCTCGGCCTTCGGCTCGAGGCCGTGCTTGATCGCGTTCTCGACCAGGCTCTGGATCATCATCGACGGGAAGTCGGCCGACAGCAGCCCGTCGGGCACCAGCAGCTCGGTCTGCAGCCGGTCTTCCATGCGCACCTTCAGGATCTCGAGGTACGGCCGGATCACCGCCATCTCGCGCCCGAGGTTGTGCGCGGCCGGATGGTTCTCGCGCATCGTCGGCATCGACGCGCGCAGCAGCGCGATCAGGTTCTTCTGCATCTGGCTGGCGCGCTTCGGGTCGGTCTCGATCAGGTGGTCGATGCTGGCCAGCGTGTTGAACAGGAAGTGCGGCTCGACCTGCGCCTGCATCGCCGCCATCCGCGCCTCGACGACCTGGCGCTTGAGTTGCTCGGACTCGGCCGTCTCGGTCGCCTCGGCGGCCTTGACCTCGGCCTGCACGCGGCCCTTGTAGGTGACCTTCAGCAGCGCCGACGCGAAGATCCACAGGAACGCGAAGCCCACCAACGGCTCGTCGTTGTCGCTGTTGCTCTTGCGCTTGAAGCGCTTGGCCAGCGCGCGCGCCTGCTCGGCATTGCGGCGCGCCTGCTCGACCTCCTGCTGGGCCTCGCGGCGTGCTTCGTCGGCCTCCTGGCGTGCCTCCTCGATCGCCTGCTGCGCGTCGCGCTGCGCTTCGGCGCGCGCCTCGGCGGCCTGCTGGCGGGCCTCGTCGGCGGCCTGACGCGCGGCGCGGGCGACCTCATGGATCACCTCGCGCGTCGCCCCCGGCAGCGTGATCTGGATGCTGCTGCCCGAGCCGTCGGCGCCGCTCGCAGCCGCGGCGGTGATCGAGGCCGACGCGGCGGCGGCCGACGCGGCATCTGCCGCGGCCGAGGCGGCCGGCGACGACGCCACCGAGGCCGCGGCGCGCGGCGTGATGCGCACGCCGTTCTTGTCGATCGAGATCACCACGTCGTCGTTCTTCGACGCGCCGCTGGCCGAGTCGCGCGGCCCCTCGATGCGGATCTTCGGGATCTTCGGCGCCGGCGGCACCGGCGGGATGTCCGGGAAGTCGCTCCAGGAGAAGTTCTGCTCGTCGGTGGTCGCGCGAAACGGCGGCAGCTTCTGCAGGATCGCCGCGCAAATGATCAGCAGCAGTGCGAACAGGAAGAAGCGCCGCCAGCTGATGCTGACGAGCCAGTTCGCGTACTCGTGGAACAGCCGCACCGCGTCGCTGGAAGCGCGCTTCCAGACATCGCGGGCGGTCGAGGAGAAGTCGGACATGGGGAGCACAAGGCGAGTTGGGTCGGTATGGCCCGCACTCTACGGGCCTCCCGGGGCGCGCCGCCAGCGCGCTGCGACGGCCGGCGCGCGCGGCGCGACAGGCTGCACCGGCCTGCGACGGGCCGCTCGCACGGCGCCGGCCCGGCCGGCTCAGGGCGCGATCGCTTCGACCTGTACCAGCAGCTTCACCCGGTCGGCCACGAACAGCAGGCTGTGCGTGATGCCGAACGCGCTGCGCGCGATCTCGCCCTCGAAGTCGCCGCCGCAGACGGTGCGGCGCAGCACCAGGCTGAGCGCGCAGCGCCAGCGCGTCGCGCGCAGCGTCAGCGGCTGGTCGATGCCGCGCAGGTTGAGGGTGCCACGCAGGTCGCGCGGAATCTCTCCCTCGAAGCGCGCGTCGCGGGCGATGAACGTGGCCTGTGGGTAGGTGGCGGTGTCGAGCAGCGCGGCGTTGCTCTTGAGCAGCACGTCGAGCACCGGCACGCCGCTGCTGACGCTGGCGGTGTCGACCGCGATGCTCGCCTCGAGCCGCTGCGCCGCGGCATCGAACTGCACCGAGCCGGTGGCCGGTTTGGCGAAGCGGCCGCGGATCGTCGAGGTGCCCATGTGCACGATCTCCCAGTGCACGAAGGTGTGGGTCGGGTCGAGCGTCCAGGTCGGGAGCGGCGCCGCGGGCGCTGCCGCAGTCGCGCCTGGTGCGATCGACGGCGGTGGCGACGGCAGCGCGGCGCAGCCGGCCGCGGCCACGGCCGCCAGCGCGATCAGGCCGCGCGCTGCGCGCCGCCGCTGCGCCATTGCTGCATCAGCGCGGCCCACTTCGGCCGCACCGCCGCGAGGTGCCGCTCCTTCACGTGGCCGTAGCCGCGAATCTCTTCGGGCAGCCGCGCGATCTCGGCGGCGAGCGCGAGGTTGCCCGCGTTCAGCGACGCGAGCAGCTCGTCGACCGTCGCGCGGTACTCGCCGATCAGCGCGCGCTCGGTGCGGCGCTCTTCGGTGCGGCCGAACAGATCGAACGGCGTGCCGCGCAGGCCCTTCAGCTTCGCGAGCCAGCGAAAGCCGGTCAGCATCGACGGCCCGAACTTGGACTTCTGCAGCTCGCCGGCAGCGTTCTTCTTCGCCGTCAGCGGCGGTGCGAGGTGATAGTTCAACGTGTAGTCACCCTCGAACTGCGCGGCGATCTTGGCGAGGAAGGCCGGGTCGCTGTGCAGCCGCGCGACCTCGTACTCGTCCTTGTAGGCCATCAGCTTGAACAGGTAGCGCGCGACGGCTTCGCTCAGCTTCTTGCCGTTCAGCGGCGTCTCGGCGGCGCGCACCTTTTCGACGAAGGCCTTGTACTGCTGCGCGTACTCGGCGTTCTGGTACGCCGTCAGGAACTCGACACGCTTGGCGATCATCTCGTCGAGGTTGACCGTCTTGCGCACGAACTCGATCACCTGCGCGCCGCTGGGCTTCAGCAGCGCCTGCACCGCGGCGAGGTCGTGCGCGGCGCGCCGGCCCCACTCGAACGCGAGCTTGTTGTTATCGACCTGCACGTTGTTCAGCTCGATCGCCCGCATCATCGATGCGTGGCCGAGCGGCACGCGGCCCTTCTGCCACGCGTAGCCGAGCATCAGCGGGTTGGTGTAGAGCGAATCGCCGACGAGCTGCACCGCGAGCGCATCGGCGTCGAGCATGCCGACGTGGGCGGCGCCGGCGGCGCTCAGCACCGCGGTCTCGCAGTTCGCGGCCGGAAACTGCCAGTCGGGATTCGTCACGAACGCCGCGGTCGGCGTGCCGTGCGTGTTCATCGCGACGAAGGTGCGGCCTTCACGCATCACGACCAGCGTCGACTTGTTGGCGGTGACGATCGGGTCGCAGCCGATCACCAGATCGGCCTCGGCGGTGCCGACCTTCGTCGTCAGGATCGCATCGGCGCGGTTCGCGATCTGGATGTGGCTCCAGGTCGCGCCGCCCTTTTGCGCCAGGCCGGCGGCGTCCTGCGTGACGATGCCTTTACCCTCGAGGTGCGCGGCCATGCCGAGCAGCTGGCCGATCGTGATCACGCCGGTGCCGCCGACGCCGGCGACGACGATGCCCCATGGCGTCTCGGCCAACGGCAGCGCCGGCTCGGGCAGCGGCGGCAACGTGAACGGGTTCGGGCGCGACGTGTCTTTCTTCTTGCCCTTCAGCGCACCGCCCTCGACCGTGATGAAGCTCGGGCAGAAGCCCTTCACGCACGAGTAATCCTTGTTGCAGGTGTTCTGGTTGATCCGGCGTTTGCGGCCGAACTCGGTCTCGACCGGCTCGACGCTCAAGCAGTTGCTCTGCACCGAGCAATCGCCGCAGCCTTCGCAGACCAGCTCGTTGATGACGACGCGCTTGGCCGGGTCGACCAGGGTGCCGCGCTTGCGGCGGCGGCGCTTCTCGGTCGCGCAGGTCTGGTCGTAGATGATGATCGTGCAACCCGGGGTCTCGCGCGTCTGCTTCTGGATCGCGTCGAGGTCGTCGCGGTGGTGCACCGTCACGCCCTTCGCCAGGCGCGCGGCGATCTCGCTCTCTTCGTATTTCTCGGGCTCGTCGGTGACGACGACGATCTTCACCGCGCCTTCGGCGTCGAGCTCGCGCGTCATCTCGGGCACCTTCAGCGTGCCGTCGACCGGCTGGCCGCCGGTCATCGCGACCGCGTCGTTGAACAGGATCTTGTAGGTGATGTTGACGCCGGCCGCGATGCTCTGCCGCACCGCGAGCAGGCCCGAGTGGTAGTAGGTGCCGTCGCCGAGGTTGGCGAACACGTGCCGGTCGTTCGTGAACGCGGCCTGGCCGACCCACGACACGCCTTCGCCGCCCATCTGGCTGAACGTCGTCGTGCTGCGGTCCATCCAGACCGTCATGTAGTGGCAGCCGATGCCGGCGACCGCGCGCGACCCTTCAGGCACGCGGGTGCTGGTGTTGTGCGGGCAGCCGCTGCAGAAGAACGGTGTGCGGTCGCTGGTGTCGATCGCCTGCACGACCATCGAGCGTTCCTTCGCCTCGATCAGCGCGATGCGCGCGTCCATGCGCGCGGCGGTGTCTAAGTCGACACCGAGCTTTTTCAGGCGCTTCGCAATGGCCTTGCCGATGATCGCCGGCGTGAGATCGGCCTGCGCGCGCAGCAGCCAGTTCTTCGCGGGGTTGGGCTGGCTCCATTCGCCGCCGGAGTCGTCGCCGTCGGCCTCGTCGAACTTGCCGAGCACGTTCGGCCGCACGTCGGCGCGCCAGTTGTAGAGCTCTTCCTTCAGCTGGTACTCGATGACCTGGCGCTTCTCCTCGACGACGAGGATCTCCTGCAGGCCCTGCGCGAACTCGCGCGTGATCGTCGCCTCGAGCGGCCACACGACATTGACCTTGTGCAGCCGGATGCCGAGCTGGCGGCACGCATCGTCGTCGAGGCCGAGGTCGTGCAGCGCCTGGCGCGTGTCGTTGTAGGCCTTGCCGCTGGCGATGATGCCGAAGCGGTCGTTCGGGCCGCTGATCACGTTGTGGTTCAGCCGGTTCGCGCGCACGTAGGCGAGCGCGGCGTACCACTTGTGGTCCATCAGCCGCGCTTCCTGCTCGAGCGGCGCATCGGGCCAGCGGATGTGCAGGCCGCCCTCGGGCATCTGGAAGTCGGTCGGGATCACGATGTCGACGCGATCCGGGTCGACGAACACGCTGCTGGTGGACTCGACGATCTCCTGGATCGTCTTCATCCCCGACCAGACGCCGGCGAAGCGGCTCATCGCGAACGCGTGCAGGCCCATGTCCAAGATGTCCTGCACGCTCGACGGGAAGAACACCGGCAGCCCGCAGGCCTTGAAGATGTGGTCGCTCTGATGCGCGGCGGTGCTGCTCTTCGCGATGTGGTCGTCGCCGGCGAGTGCGATCACGCCGCCGTGCTTCGATGTGCCGGCCATGTTCGCGTGCTTGAACACGTCGGAGCAGCGGTCGACACCCGGGCCTTTGCCGTACCACATGCCGAACACGCCGTCGAACTTGTTGCCCTGCGGGTAGAGATCGAGCTGCTGCGAGCCCCATACCGCGGTGGCCGCGAGTTCCTCGTTGACGCCGGGGGTGAACACGATGTCGCGTGCCGCGAGGTGCTTCTTCGCCTGCCACAGCGCCTGGTCGTAGCCGCCGAGCGGCGAGCCGCGGTAGCCGCTGATGAAGCCGGCGGTGTTCAGGCCCGCAAGCCGATCGCGCGTCTTCTGCAGCATCGGCAGCCGCACCAGCGCCTGCACGCCGCTCATCAGGGCCCGGCCGTTCTCGAGCGCGTACTTGTCGTCGAGCGAAACGGTCTCGATCGCCCTGCGGATCGATTCGGGTAGCGGTGCGTTCATCGGTCGAGACTCCGGCGGTGACAGGGCTTGGCGAGGATTCGCGCAATCGCTCGTGGCGATCGGCGCAACGCAGAGTTTAGGGAATCGGCTGTGGTGTGTCCTTTCTATCTTTGTTCTGAACACCAGGGTTCAAGCAATAATCTTTCGTCGAACGATCGAGGGATGAGTGAATGGCGCTCAAGAAGCCGGTATCGGGTAAATCCTCGCCAGCCGCGGCCGAGCCCGCCGACGCCACCCACGGCGCCGATCTCGACCGCTACGACCTCGCGATCCTGCACGAGTTGCAGCGCGACGCGCGGCTGTCGAACACCGAGCTTGCCGCGCGCGTCGGCCTGTCGGCCGCGCCGACCTGGCGCCGCGTCAAGTGGCTCGAGCAGCAGGGCTTCATCACCGGTTACCGGGCCGAGATCGATCGCCGCAAGATCGGCCTGGGCGTGCTCGCGTTCGTGCGCATCGACGCCGACCGCAACAACGCCGCGTCGACGCGCGAACTCGAAGACAAGATCCGCAAGATCCCCGAGGTGATCTCGTGCCACTACATCTCGGGCTCGGGCACGTTCGAGCTGCAGGTGATGGCGACCGACCTCGACGCGTTCTCGAAGTTCTCGCGCGACACGCTGCTGCACCTGCCGCACGTGAAGGACCTGCACACCAGCTTCTCGCTCGGCGAGGTCAAGGCCGGCGCGGCGCTGCCGCTCAGCCACCTGCGGGCGGCGAAGCGAGCGGCAGGCTGATGCGCGCGCGCAGACCGTGCGGCGCGCGCGGCAGCAGCTCGAGGCGCCCGCCGTGCGCGCGCACGATGCGCTCGACGATCGCCAGGCCGAGACCGGCGCCCGGGGCGCCGCTGCGCGCGTCGTGGGCGCGCTGGAACGGCTGCTTCAGCGTGTCGACCTGATCGGGCGCGATGCCGTCGCCGGCGTCGTCGACCTCGATCCACGCGAACGCCGCGTCGCCGCCGGTCGACACGCGCACCGGCGCGCGGCCGTGCCGGAATGCGTTCTCGATCAGGTTGCCGACGCAGCGCCGGATCGCGCGGCCGCGCATCGGCACCGGCGGCGGCGCGCGCAGCGCGAGCTCGATCGTGCGGCCGTGATCGGCGCTCGCCGCGGCGGCCTCGCGCGCGAGTGCATCGAGGTCGCCCGGCGCGATCGGTTCGGCTTCGTCGCTGCGCGCGAAGTCGAGAAACTGCCCGATGATCGCGTCCATCTCCTCGACGCTGCGGTTCATGCTCGCGGTCAGCTCCGGCTCGCTGCGATCGGCGAGGATCTCGACGCCCAGCCGCAGCTTCGCCAGCGGCGTGCGCAGGTCGTGCGACACGCCGGCCAGCATCAGCGCGCGCTCGCGCTCGGCCTGCGCGAGGCTCGCCGCGAGCGCGTTGAAACTGCGCGCGAGCATCGCGGTCTCGAGCGGACCGTCCTCGGGCAGCGGCGGCGGCGTGGCGCCGCGCGCCAACTCGCCGGCGGCGCGCACCACGGTCGCGAGCGGCCGGTCGAGGCGGCGCTGGATCGCATAGGCGCCGAGCAGCGCGAGCAGCGCGCTCGTCACGCTCGCGGCGATCCAGGTGCCGCTGAACTCGCGCGCCGGCAGCACGCCGGGCAGCACGATCCAGTACGGCACGGCGTCGAGCGTCAGGCGCAGCGCGAGGCTGCCGCCGTCCTCGCGCCGCCACACGACCTCGGTGCCCTGTGTCGCGACGCGCTCCGAGATCGTCCGCACGAAGCGCCGCTCGAGCGGCGTCAGCGCGATGCGCGCCGGGCGATCCTCCGGCGCGTCGCGGGCGCCGTCGAGGCCGCGCCGGTTGAAGGCCTCGACGAACGCGCTGCGCTGCTCGAGCGGCAGCGCGTCGAGCCCGGCGCGGACCGCGCCGATGTTGCGCGCCAGGCCGTCGGCGAGCTGATCGAGCCGCGGCCGCACGATCAGCTGGCGCACCAGCAGTGCACTGCCGATCTGCGCCAACGCGATCAGCGCCACGATCAGCAGCACGTGGCGGCCGAACAGCGAGCGCGGCGCGAGCTTCATCCGTTGCCGTCCGGCACGAACACGTAGCCGACGCCCCACACCGTCTGGATGTGGCGCGGCTTCGCCGGATCGGTCTCGATCAGCTTGCGCAGCCGCATCACCTGCACGTCGATGCTGCGGTCGGTGGCCTCGTGGTCGCGGCCGTGCGCGAGCTCGATCAGCCGATCGCGGCCGAGCGGGCGGTTCGGGTTCAGCGCCAGCGCCTGCAGCAGTGCGAACTCGCCGCTGGTCAGCGGCACGTCTTGGCCGTCGCGCTGCAGCCGCCGTTCGGCGATGCGCAGCACATGCGCGCCGAACGTGACCGTTGCGCCTTCGGGCGTCGGCCCGACATGCGCGCCGAGCACGCGCTGCCGCCGCACCAGCGCCTGGATGCGCGCGAGCAGCTCGCGCGGGTTGAACGGCTTGGGCAGGTAATCGTCGGCGCCCATCTCGAGGCCGATGATGCGGTCGAGCGGGTCGCCGCGCGCGGTCAGCATCAGGATCGGGATGGTCTCGCCGTGCGCGCGCAGCCGCCGGCACAGCGACAGGCCGTCTTCGCCCGGCATCATCACGTCGAGCACCAGCACGTCGAAGCGCTCGCGCGCGAGCAGCTTGTCGAGCGCCGTGCCGCCGTCGACCGTGCGCACCAGGTAGCCCTGGTCGGTGAGGTAGCGCTGCAGCAGCGCGCGCAGGTCGGCTTCGTCGTCGGCGACCAGGATGCGGGCCAGCGCTTCGGGCATGGAACGGGGGCGAGGTGGCGACGGGCCATCGTACCCGCGCGCCCAGCGCACGTGGGCCGGCCGATCCATGACCAACGATGACAAGACCCCGGCGCTGCTCATCGACTGCCATCAACCAGCCGTCGGCGGCAACCTGGGCTTTGCCGGCGTGGGTGAGAGTGACG
>DATMIN010000507.1:0-18127 GCA_035554275.1 Burkholderiaceae bacterium | reverse complement strand
GGCCGGCGGGATGCGCGCGATCTTCGCGACGATCTCCTCGACCTCGTTGCGCGTGATGGTCTTCTTCTGCTTACTCTTGGGCAGGATGCGCTGGGCGGCGCCCGCTTCGTCGATCACGTCGATCGCCTTGTCGGGCAGATGGCGGTCGTTGATGAACTTGGCCGACAGCTCGGCCGCGGCCTGCAACGCCGTCAGCGCGTACTTGACGCTGTGGTGTTCCTCGAAGCGCGACTTCAGGCCCTTCAGGATCTCGACCGTCTGCTCGATCGAAGGCTCGACGACGTCGACCTTCTGGAAGCGCCGCGACAGCGCTGCGTCCTTCTCGAAGATGCCACGGTATTCGGTGAAGGTCGTCGCGCCGATGCACTTCATCGCGCCCGAGCTGAGCGCGGGCTTGAGCAGGTTGCTCGCGTCGAGCGTGCCGCCCGAGGCGGCACCGGCGCCGATCAGCGTGTGGATCTCGTCGATGAACAGGATCGCGTTCGGCTGGTCCTTCAGCTGCTTGAGCACGCCCTTCAGGCGCTGCTCGAAGTCGCCGCGGTACTTGGTGCCGGCCAGCAGTGCGCCCATGTCGAGCGAGTACACGACCGAGGTGGCGAGCACCTCGGGCACGTCGGACTGCGTGATGCGCCACGCCAGGCCCTCGGCGATCGCGGTCTTGCCCACCCCGGCCTCACCGACCAGCAGCGGGTTGTTCTTGCGCCGCCGGCACAGGATCTGGATCACGCGCTCGACCTCGTGCTCGCGGCCGATCAGCGGGTCGATCTTGCCTTCGCGCGCGAGCTGGTTCAGGTTCTGCGTGAACTGATCGAGCGGCGAGCCCTTGCCGTCGCTCTCTTCCTTCTCGCTCTCGCCGCCGCCGGCGCCGCCCTCGCTCGGCTTGGCCGGCTCGGGCGGGTCGCTCTTGCGGATGCCGTGCGCGATGAAGTTCACCACGTCCAGGCGCGTCACGCCCTGCTGATGCAGGTAGTAGACGGCGTGCGAATCCTTCTCGCCGAAGATCGCGACCAGCACGTTGGCGCCGGTCACTTCCTTCTTGCCGCTGCCGGTCGACTGCACGTGCATGATCGCGCGCTGGATCACGCGCTGGAAGCCGAGCGTCGGCTGGGTGTCGACCTCGTCGCTGCCGCCGACGGTGGGCGTGTTTTCCTTGATGAAGCCGGTCAGGCTCTTGCGCAGGTCCTCGCCGTTGGCCGAGCAGGCGCGCAGCACTTCGGCGGCCGACGGGTTGTCGAGCAGCGCCATCAGCAGGTGCTCGACGGTGATGAATTCGTGGCGCTGCTGGCGCGCCTCGACGAACGCCATGTGCAGGCTGACTTCTAGTTCCTGGGCAATCATGCGGCCTCCATAATGCATTGCAACGGGTGGCCGCCGCGGCGCGCGGCGGCCAGCACCAACTCGACTTTCGTCGCGGCGACATCCTTTGAATAGACGCCGCAGACGCCGCGCCCGTCATGGTGGATCTTCAGCATGATCTGGGTCGCCGTCTCGAGGTCGCGCTTGAAATACTCCTGCAGCACCATCACGACGAACTCCATCGGGGTGTAGTCGTCGTTGAGCAGGACCACCTGGTACATGCGGGGTGGGTCCGTCTTTGCAACCTTGCGCTCGACAACGACCGCGCCCTGCCCGTCGTCGGGCACGGGCCGCGCCACCGGAGGCGCTGCGGGAGGGGTCGGTTCGGAGGGCATGGATTCATTCTATCGAGTTGACGCCGGCGCGCCTCAACCGTTTCCATATGGCGCCCACGGCCGCTTCTGCAAGGCGCCGCCGGCGTGCCACCGTGCGCGAGACGCTGGTGTTTCCTTTCTTGACAGGCGATTTCCGGCGGTCGGAGAATCGTGTCGCGCGTCACGCTAGATGCCGCGCGGAGGGGACGACACCATGCCCACCGGCACAGTCAAGTGGTTCAACGACGCCAAGGGGTTCGGGTTCATCGAGCCGGAGGCCGGCGGCGAAGACATCTTCGCGCACTTCTCGGCGATCCAGATGGACGGCTTCCGCACGCTCAAGCAGGGCGGTCGCGTCCGGTTCGAGATCGTGCAGGGGCCGAAAGGGCAGCTGGCGCAGAACATTGCCGCAATCGACGCCGACGGCGAGCCCGTGGGCGCACAATCGGCCGAAGCGCACGCGCCGCTCCCGGGCAGCCCCCCGTAGCTCAGGGCTTCGGCCACGCAGCGCGTGGGCGGTGCGGGTCACGGCCCGCAGACTGGATCGCCTGCACCGCAAGCAAAAAAAACCGGGCCGGTGTAGCACCGGCCCGGCGGACAGCTGCCACGCGCTACAGCGTCGTGGCCTTGCGCACGTCGGTCGACGGCTTCACGGCGACCTTGGTCACCGTCTTCGTGCTCGCTCGCAGCGCTGCTGCGGGCTTGGCCTTCACGACGGCGACGACAGGTTTGTCGGTGCTGGGCGCCAATGCATCCTTGGCGGCGTCAGGACAGGCCATCGCGTTGGCGCCGACGAAGGCGAGCGCGATCAGGAAAGTCTTCATGGGCGGCTCCTTTCACGAGTTTCGAGCCGACAAAGCTTAGTCGCCCGGCCGGCACCCGGGAAGCGCGGCGACCCTGTTCCACGCGGGGTCTTCCGTGCACGCTGCGTTGGCGAGCGGTTTCGACCCTGGCGACGACGTCTGGATCGCCTCGACCGCGAAGATCAAGGCGAGCCGGGCATCGAGTTCGGTCGACTGCGGTGTCAGGCCGAGCAGCACGGTCTCGGCGGCCAGCAGGTCGCGCCGAGCACCTCGCGCGCGCCATCGGCCTGCCGCGCCAGCCCGCTTTCAAGCGCCGTGTCGCTCATGCCGGCACCAGCTCATCGAGCACCGTCGAGAATTCGTCGTGCAGGTCGAGCTCGACGCCGAGCTGGCCGAAGGTCTCTTTGGCCTCTGTCATGAACTCTCCCATGGGGCGGTCAGCTCAGTGTGGCGCGAGCCGTCATGCCGACGAAGCCCTGCGTGTTCGCCGTCCAAAGCATGACCTGCATGCCGTCGCGCTTGCCGCAAACACGAACAACGTCGGTGTCGAAGGTCGGTCGCACGGCGCGAAACCTGAACTCCGAGACGGTGGCATCGCGGACTTCGCGCCGCAGCAGATCGAGCAGCCACGTCGCCAGCAGCGGGCCGTGCACGACGAGCGCGGGATAGAACTCGTGTTGCACCGCGTAGTCACGGTCGTAATGAATGCGGTGGCCGTTGTAGGTCAGCGCGGAGAAGCGGAACAGCAGCACCGGGTCGGGCAGGATCGTCGTCTCCCAGTCGGCATCGGTCGCTGCGGCTTCGGTCGCGGGCAATGGCGCGGAAGCCACCGGCATGTCGCGGTAGACGATGTTCTGTTCCTCGACGAGGCAGGTCATCCCGCGCTGCTGCAGCGTGTGCTCGAGATTCACGAACACCAACGCGCCGGTCTTTCCTTCTTTCAGATCGACCGACGCAATGCGCGAGGTTTTGTACGCGGGCTGGCCGAGCACGAGCGGCGCCATCACCCGCAGGCGGCCCGCCGCCCACATGCGCCGGGGCAGCGGCACCGGCGGCAGAAAGCCGCCGCGCGTCGGGTGCCCGTCGGCGCCGGTGCCGCTGCTGGTCGGTGTATCGAGAAAGTACAACCAATGCCACGGCAAGGGCAGCGTTCCATCGGCGGGCAAGGCGTCCACGCGATCCAGTGCGGCCGCCAGGGCGCGCGCCGGGAACGGGTCGAGCGACTGGGTGGACTCGGCCTGTCGGCCGACCCAGCGCTGCAGATCATGGATGTCGATCAGGTTCATGGGTCCACCTCAGCGCTGGCGCGCTCCCACACCGCCACGAAATCGGCCGCTCGTCTCTCCTTTGAACGCGGCGTAGCCTTCGGCGAACTCGTCGCTGAGAAGGCACACGGCCTGATCCGTCTCTTCGCGCGCCAGCGCTGCGTCGAGCGACGCAGAAGGATGCGTGGTCGATCTCGTTGCGCTTGCCGGGCTGGTTGATCCGCAGGCGGGCCACTTGCGGCGCCGGCCGGTCGATCAGCACCACGTCGGTCCCACTCATGCCTCGGGCTCCTTCCAACCCGACCATCGAGACCGGGCAGATGTTCTGCGACGGCTGCCCGCCCAGATTGTGCGTCAGGCCGATCTTCGGCGCGGCGAGCGACCGAGAACAGCGAGTCGCTGATCGTGAGGCTGCCGCCGACCTCGTCGTCGACGATCCCTGGCCAAGACGAATGTCGACTCCCCGGCTGAAGTTGACCGGAGGTTGATACCGTTCGGATCGTGGCAACGTTCGAATGGATCATCGCTCGACGCGATCGAGGATGACCAGACGCTCGCTGCGAAGCTGCTGCGCAAGGAGTACGGCGCCGTCGTCGAACTGAACACGAGCCGCGATCAAGACACGCCGGTCGATGACGTGCCCGGCGGGCCACTCCGGCGCCGCGCGATCGCGGCGGCGCGGCAGCGCGCCTTCGAGTTGCGACGCGACGAGGTGATCGGCGACGACGCCTACAAGGTGCTGGTGCAAGAACTCGACTGGGCCGAGCTGAGCGCCGGTGGTGGCAGGCGGGATTGAACGTGAGGCGGCGCAGACGCCTCAGGCGCTCCTGAACCCGTTCACATGTGGTCGATCATCACCTGCCCGAACCCCGAGCACGACACCTGCGTCGCGCCGTCCATCAGGCGCGCGAAGTCGTAGGTCACCTTCTTCGACACGATCGACTTTTCCATCGAGCTGATGATCAGGTCGGCGGCCGCCGTCCAGCCCATGTGGCGCAGCATCATCTCGGCCGAGAGAATCTCCGAGCCCGGGTTCACGTAGTCCTTGCCGGCGTACTTCGGCGCGGTGCCGTGAGTGGCCTCGAACATCGCGATCGAATCAGAGAGGTTCGCGCCCGGCGCGATGCCGATGCCGCCGACCTGCGCGGCCAGCGCGTCGGAGACGTAGTCGCCGTTCAGGTTCAGCGTCGCGATCACCGAGTACTCGGCCGGACGCAGCAGGATCTGCTGCAGGAAGGCGTCGGCGATCGAATCCTTGACGACGATCTCCTTGCCGCTCTTCGGGTTCTTGAACTTCATCCACGGGCCGCCGTCGATCAGCTCGGCGCCGAACTCCTTCTGCGCCAGCGCATAGGCCCAGTCGCGGAAGCCACCTTCGGTGAACTTCATGATGTTGCCCTTGTGCACGATCGTGACCGAGGGCTTGTCGTTGTCGATCGCGTACTGGAGGGCCTTGCGCACCAGCCGCTCGGTGCCTTCGCTCGAGACCGGCTTGATGCCGATGCCCGAGGTGTTCGGGAAGCGGATCTTCTTGACGCCCATCTCGTTCTGCAGGAAGGCGATCAGCTTCTTCGCCTTCTCGCTGCCCGACTCGAACTCGATGCCGGCGTAGATGTCTTCCGAGTTCTCGCGGAAGATCACCATGTTGGTCTTGGCCGGCTCCTTCACCGGCGAGGGCACGCCGGCGAAATACTGGATCGGGCGCAGGCACACGTACAGATCGAGCTCCTGGCGCAGCGCGACGTTGAGCGAGCGGATGCCGCCGCCCACCGGCGTGGTCAAAGGCCCCTTGATCGAGACCACGTACTCCTTCACCGCGTCGAGCGTCTCGGGCGGCAGCCACACGTCGGGGCCGTAGACCTTGGTCGACTTCTCGCCGGCGTAGACCTCCATCCAGTGGATCTTCTTCTTGCCGCCGTAGGCCTTCGCGACCGCGGCGTCGACCACCTTGATCATCACCGGCGTGATGTCGGCACCGGTGCCGTCGCCCTCGATGAACGGGATGATCGGCTGATCGGGCACGTTGAGCGAATAGTCCGCGTTGACGGTGATCTTCTGCCCGGCATCGGGCACCTTGATGTGCTGGTACATGGGAATGAGGCTCCGCTCGCTGGGTCGGCTGGCGACCGAAAATCGAAGGCAGATTCTATGCCAGCGTCCCGTGTCGGCCGGCCCGGTGCACCTCGGCGTTGATAATCGAATCGACCACCGCCGAGCGCCACCATGACCCGATCGCCGCTGCCGCGCCTCGCGCGCCTTCTCGCCCTGTTGTTGCTCGTCGCAGGCGGCCACGTCGCCGTCGCCCAGCGGGGCCCGCAGCGGCTCGCGTCGATCAAGCTGAGCAGCGGCATGCACGTGCTCAACGTCGAGGTCGCGCGCACCGACCAGGAGCACAGCATCGGGCTGATGTTCCGCCCGTCGATGCCGACCAACGACGGCATGCTGTTCATCTTCGAGCGCGCCGGCGTGCAGTGCTTCTGGATGAAGAACACGCTGCTGCCGCTGTCGGTGGCCTTTATCGGCGACGACGGCAGCATCGCCAACATCGAGGCGATGCAGCCGCAGACGCTCGACAGCCACTGCTCCGTCAAGCCGGTGCGCTTCGTGCTCGAGATGAACGACGGCTGGTTCGCGCGCCGCGGCATCAAGGCCGGGATGAAGATCCAGGGCGCGCCGTTCACGCACTAGTGCCTTCGGCCGACAACGACAGCGGGGTCGGCCGCGCCGACCCCGCTCTCTTTGGCGCTACCGCGTCCTAGGCGAAGTTGGCTTCCGCGAAGTCCCAGTTGACCAACGAGGCGAGGAAGGCCTCGACCCACTTGGGGCGCAGATTGCGGTAGTCGATGTAGTAGGCGTGCTCCCAGACGTCGATCGTCAGCAGCGCCTTGTCGGCAGTGGTCAGCGGCGTGCCGGCCGCGCCCATGTTGACGATGTCGACACTGCCGTCGCCCTTCTTCACGAGGAAGGTCCAGCCCGAGCCGAAGTTGCCGACGGCGCTCTTCGTGAACGCCTCCTTGAAGGCCGCGTAGCTGCCCCACTTCTTCGTGATCGCGGCGCCGAGCGCGCCCTTCGGCTCGCCGCCGCCCTGCGGCTTCATGCAGCTCCAGAAGAACGTGTGGTTCCAGATCTGCGCGGCGTTGTTGTAGACGCCGCCGCTCGCCTTCTTGATGATCTCTTCGAGCGGCATCGATTCGAACTCGGTGCCCTTCTGCAGGTTGTTCAGGTTCACCACGTACGCGTTGTGATGCTTGCCGTAGTGGTACTCGAGCGTTTCCTTGCTGAGCGCCGGCGCGAGCGCGTCCTGGGCATAGGGCAGCGGGGGCAGCGTGTGTTCCATGGGGGCCTCTTTCGGTGAGTTGCGGAATGCGTCGAACGATTGTAGGCAGCTTGGGCGGAAGCGTCGGCGGCGTGCGGCGGGTTCCGACGCCGCCTTACGGCGCCGTCCGACCCTGCACGCCGGTCACGACCACGTCGGCCGTGCCGTCGCGCAGCACCGCCCGCAGCGGCGCGCCGATCGCGAGGCGCCGCACCGAGCTGACCGGCCGGCCCGTCGCATCGCCGAGCCAGGCGTAGCCGCGCGCGAGCACCTGCTCGGGGCCGAGCGCACGCAGCCGCGCGGCCAGCGCGTCGAGGCGGTCGCGCTGGTGCGTGAGATGCGCGCGCGCGCCGAGCCGCGATTCGGCCGCGACCCGCTGCAGCCGCGAACGCTGCAGCGCGAGCGCGTGCGGCGCGTGCCCTCGCAGGCGGTGGCCGAGCAGCATCAGACGCTCGCGCCCGCGCCGCAGCGCCTGGTCCGGCCGCGTCAGCCGCGCGGCGCTGCGGTCGAGCTGCTGCGCGTGACGGTCGAGCACGGTGCGCACGCGCCGCTGCAGCGCTTGTTGCAGCGCCGCGAGTTCGTCGAGGCAACCGGCGCGCGTCGGCGCGGCGAGCTCGGCGGCGGCGGTCGGCGTCGGCGCGCGCAGGTCGGCGGCGAGGTCGGCGAGCGTCACGTCGGTCTCGTGGCCGACGCCGCACACCACCGGCATCGCCGCGCCGACGATCGCGCGCACGACCTGCTCGTCGTTGAACGCCCACAGATCTTCGAGCGAGCCGCCGCCACGGCAGACGATCAGCACCTCGACCTCGGCGCGTGCCGACGCGAGCCCGATCGCCGCGGCCAGTGCGGCGGGCGCATCGGCGCCCTGCACCGGGCTCGGGTAGACGACGACGCGCACCTGCGGCGCGCGCCGTGCCAGCGCCGTCAGCACGTCGTGCAGCGCCGCGCCGGCCAGCGACGTGACGACACCCAGCGTGCGCGCGAAGCGCGGCAGTGCCCGCTTGCGCCCGGCATCGAACAGGCCGGCCGCCTCGAGGCGCGCGCGCAGCCGCAGGAACTGCTCGTACAGCGCGCCCGCACCGGCCGCGCGCATCGCCTCGACGACGAGCTGCAACTCGCCGCGCGGCTCGTACACGCCGAGCCGGCCGCGCAGCTCGACGAGCTGGCCGTCGCGCGGCGCGAAGTCGAGCAGGCTCGCGGCGCGGCGGAACATCGCGCAGCGCAGCATCGCGCTGCCACCGTCGGCGTCCTTCAGGTTGAAGTAGCAGTGGCCGCTGGCGGCGCGCGAGAAGCCCGACAACTCGCCGCGAACCGCGCAGACGCTGAAGCGATCGACCAGCAGCTCGCCGACCTCGCGCACCAGTGCCGCGACGCTCCACGGCGCGCGCGCGGCGCCGCTCGCGAGGCCGTCAATCACGCGCAAACCCAGCACCGGCGCGGCTCGAGAACTCCACAAGCACGGCCCGCAAGGCCGCGCACGCCCATGCACGTGTCACGGGCCCGTCACAAACACGCAAGCTGTTGATTCTCAAAGACTTTTATCTGCTTAAAAACTGTGCAATCTGACCCAAGCCGCGTCGATCCGTGCGTTGCGGCGCGGCGCGGCGCGGTTACCCACAAAGTTGTCCACATCAGCGGTGGATGCGTTGCGGCGGATTCGCAAGCGCCGCGCGCGCTGCCGGATGCGCCGCCGCAACGCCCTCGCAGACCGTGCAATGACGCAATCGCTTCGCGCCATAATCGCGCGTCCCGAAAACCCGTCGGCCGCGGCCGCAACGTCACCGAAAGGGCACGATTGCTTTCGATCATACAAGCCGCCGGCTGGCCGATCTGGCCCCTGCTCCTGTGCTCCATCGCGGCCTTTGCACTGGTGCTCGAGCGCCTGTCCAGCCTGCGCGCGTCGCGTGTGGTGCCGCCCCGGCTGCTCGATGAAGTGATCTCGGTGACGCGGGCGCACCTGCCGCCTGCCGACGTGGTCAACAAGCTCGCCGACAACTCGGTGCTCGGCCTGGTGCTGGCGACCGGCCTGCGCGCGGTGATCGCCGAGCCGCGCACCAGCGAGTCGGCGCTGCGCGGCACGTTCGAGTCGGCCGGCCGCGCCGCGGTGCACCGGCTCGAGCGCTACCTGAACACGCTCGGCTCGATCGCGTCGGCGGCGCCGCTGCTCGGCCTGATGGGCACGGTGATCGGCATGATCGAGATCTTCGGCTCGCAGGCGCCGAACGGCAACAACCCGGCGCTGCTCGCGCACGGCATCTCGGTGGCGCTGTACAACACCGCGTTCGGCCTGATGATCGCGATCCCGTCGCTGATCTTCTACCGCTACTTCCGCGGCCTCGTCGACGGCTACACGCTCGACATGGAGCAGGCCGCCGACCGCCTGGTGCCGCACCTGATGCGCTTCGTGGTCGACCGGCGCCAGAGCCCGCCGCCGAGCAGCGCTGCATGAGCCTGAACTTCCGCAAGCACCGGCCCGAAGAGCCGGAGATCAACCTGATCCCGTTCATCGACGTGCTGCTGGTGGTGCTGATCTTCCTGATGCTGTCGACCACCTATTCGAAGTTCACCGAGCTGCAGATCACGCTGCCGGTGGCCGACGCCGAGAAGTTGCGCGACCGGCAGCGCGAGCTGATCGTCTCGGTGTCGGCCGACGGCCGCTACACGGTCAACAGCAAGCCGGTCGAAGGCCGCAGCGTCGAGACGCTCACGGCCGAGCTCGTCGCGGCCGCGGCGGGCGCGGGCGACGCGGTCGTGATCGTCTCGGCCGACGCCACCGCGGCGCACCAGAGCGTGATCAACGTGATGGACGCCGCGCGCCGCGCGAACCTGCCGCGGCTGACCTTCGCGACGCAGACCTCGTCGGGCGGCGAGGCGCGCTGACGCCATCGCGCGGTCGAGTGGTGGCGACGGCGGCCTCGCCCCACTGGTCGCAGCGCCTGCAGCGGGCGTGGCTCGCGCGTGGCGCCCTCGCCTGCGCGTTGCTGCCGCTGGCGGCGTTGTTCGCTGCGGTGACGGCGCTGCGGCGCGCGCTGTACCGCGTGGGGTTTCTGAAAACGCGGCACTTGCCGGTGCCGGTGATCGTCGTCGGCAACCTGATCGTCGGCGGCGCCGGCAAGACGCCGACGGTGCTGGCCGTCATCGAGCTGTTGAAGCGCCGCGGCTACACGCCGGGCATCGTCTCGCGCGGCCACGGCGGGCGCCACGCCGGCGTGCTCGAGGTGACAGACGACACACTGGCGAGCGCGTCGGGCGACGAGCCCCGATTGCTGCGCCGGCGCAGCGGCGTGCCGGTAGCCGTCGGGCGCGACCGCGTGGCCGCGGCCATGCAGTTGCTGCTCGGCCATCCGCAGATCGACGTGCTCGTCAGCGACGACGGCCTGCAGCACCTCGCACTCGGGCGCGACGTGCAGGTGATCGTGTTCGACGAGCGCGGCGTCGGCAACGGCTGGCTGCTGCCGGCCGGGCCGCTGCGCGAACCGCGCGCGAGCGCAGCGCCCACGCGCAGCCTGGTCGTCTACAACGCCGCCGCGCCGAGCGTGGCGTGGCCCGGCCATCTCGCGCGCCGCTCGATCGGCGGCCTGGTGAGCCTGGGCGACTGGTGGCAGGGCCGCGCCGCGCACGCCGACGCGCTCGACGCGCTGCGCGCACGACCCGTGCTCGCGGCCGCAGGCGTGGCGCGGCCGGGGCGCTTCTTCGCGATGCTCGAGCAACTCGGCCTGCGGATCGACCCGTTGCCGCTGCCCGACCATCACGACTATGCGACGCTGCCGTGGCCGCCCGGCACCGCCGACGTGATCGTCACCGAGAAGGACGCGATCAAGCTGCACGCCGAGCGCATCGGCGCGACGCGGGTCTGGGTGGCGCCGCTAGACTTCGCGCTCGACGAGCGGTTCGACACCGCGCTGCTCGCCCTGCTGCCCCCGCCCGGAGCGCGACATGGAAACACGCCTGCTGAACCTGCTCGTCTGCCCGATCTGCAAGGGCCCGCTTGAACACCTGCGACCGCCGATCCAGGATGCGGTCGAGCTCGTGTGCCACGCCGACGGCCTCGCGTTCCCGGTGCGCGACGGCATCCCGGTGATGCTCGAAGCGCAGGCACGCTCGCTCGACGCCACGCCGCCGGCTGGGTCATGAACTTCACGGTGCTCGTGCCGGCGCGGCTGGCGTCGACGCGCCTGCCGAACAAGCCGCTGGCCGACATCGCCGGCGTGCCGATGGTGGTGCGTGTCGCGCACAACGCGGCGCGCTCGTCGGCGGCGCGCGTTGTCGTGGCGGCCGACCACGCCGACATCGTCGCGGCCTGCGCCACGCACGGCGTCGAGGCGCTGCTCACGCGCGCCGACCACGCCACCGGCAGCGATCGGCTGGCGCAGGCCTGCGCGCTGCTCGGCCTCGACGGCGCCGACCTCGTCGTCAACGTGCAGGGCGACGAGCCGCTGCTCGACCCGGCGCTGATCGACGCCTGCGCGGCCACCCTCGCGCAGCATGCCGATTGCGTGATGAGCACGGCCGCGCACGCGATCGACAGCGTCGAGGAATTCGAGAATCCGAACGTCGTCAAGGTCGTGCTCGACGCGGCCGGCCGCGCGCTGTATTTCTCGCGTGCGCCGATCCCGTGCTGGCGCGACGGCGGCGGCGCGCTGCCGGCCGACGCGCCGCTGCGCCACATCGGGCTGTACGCGTACCACGCCGGCTTCCTGCGCCGCTTCCCGGCGCTCGCGGCGAGCCCGCTGGAACAGACCGAGGCGCTCGAGCAGCTGCGCGTGCTGTGGCACGGCGAGCGCATCGCGGTCCATGTGAGCGCCTTGCGGCCGGGGCCGGGGGTCGACACGCCGCAGGATCTGGAGCGCGTGCGTGCGCTGTTCCGCTGACGCGTTTTCACGCACTCGGCCGCGGCCCGAAGCCCGCGTTTCCCCTGCCCGCCGCAGCCCTGGCAAACAGGGTGCCCATGTTATTCTCGACGCGAGTCATGCCCGCCGATGGCGCACACGCCCGTGCCGCGCACACCAGACACGAGAACGAGGCCCTACCGATGAGAATGATCCTGCTGGGCGCGCCCGGAGCGGGCAAGGGAACCCAGGCAGCCTTCCTCTGCAAGCGTTTCGGCATTCCCCAGATCTCCACCGGTGACATGCTGCGCGCTGCCGTCAAGGCCGGCACGCAGATGGGGCTCGAGGCGAAGAAGGTGATGGATGCGGGCGGCCTCGTCGGCGACGACATCATCATCGGCCTGGTGAAGGAACGCATCGCGCAACCCGACTGCGCCAACGGCTTCCTGTTCGACGGCTTCCCGCGCACGATCCCGCAGGCCGATGCGATGAAGCACGCCGGCGTCAAGCTCGACCTCGTGCTCGAGATCGACGTGCCCGACGAAGCGATCATCGAGCGCATGAGCGGCCGGCGCGTGCACATGGCCTCGGGCCGCAGCTACCACCTGAAGTACAACCCGCCGAAGGTCGACGGCCGGGACGACGTGACCGGCGAGGAACTGATCCAGCGCGCCGACGACCTGGAAGAGACGGTGCGCAACCGCCTCGCGGTCTACCAGAGCCAGACCCGCCCGCTGGTCGACTACTACTCGCGCTGGGCCGCGAGCGGCGATGCCGGCGCACCGCGCTACCGCAAGATCAGCGGCACCGGCAGCGTCGAGGAAATCACCGCGCGCGCGCTCGCCGCGCTCAGCTGAGGGAGTTATTGAGTCATGGAGATCTCGGGCAAGGTATTCATCGTCACCGGCGGCGCCTCGGGGCTCGGCGAGGGCACGGCGCGCATGCTGGCCGCCGAGGGCGCAACCGTCGTGATCGCCGACCTGCAGGCCGACAAGGGCGAGGCGCTCGCGGCCGAGCTGAAGGGCGCGTTCGTCAAGTGCGACGTGAGCCAGGAGGCCGACGGCCAGGCGGTCGTCGCGAAGGCGGTGGCGCTCGGCAAGCTCGTCGGCCTGATCAACTGCGCCGGCATCGCGCCGGCCGCGAAAACGGTCGGCAAGGACGGTGCGCATGCGCTGCACACGTTCGCGAAGGTGGTCTCGGTCAACCTCGTCGGCAGCTTCAACATGATCCGCCTGGCCGCCGAGGCGATGAGCAAGAACGCGCCCGAGCCGACCGGCGAGCGCGGCGTGCTGATCTCGACCGCGAGCGTCGCCGCCTACGACGGCCAGATGGGCCAGGCCGCGTACTCGGCGTCGAAGGGCGGCGTGGTCGGCATGACGCTGCCGATCGCGCGCGACCTGGCACGCAACGGCATCCGCAACATGACGATCGCGCCGGGCATCTTCGGCACGCCGATGATGTTCACGATGCCCAAGGAAGTCCAGGAGTCGCTCGCCGCCAGCGTGCCCTTCCCGAGCCGCCTGGGCACACCGGCCGACTACGCGAAGCTGGTGCATCAGATCGTCACGAACGAGATGCTCAACGGCGAGGTGATTCGCCTCGACGGCGCGATCCGGCTCGCGCCGAAATAAGGCCGCGCGACCCTGATTAGCGGGGTCGCCTCACGACCGCTTGGCGCCCGCGAGCGGGCTGCCTCAGGAAGCCTTGGCGCGGCGCGCGTAGAGCGACCAGAGGCGCGCCAGATCGCTGGTGCCGTCGGCTCCGCCGACCGTCTTGAACGTGCCCTGCGCCTTGGCGTTCTCGCCCGCGACGATCTGGGCGATGCCCAGGTGCAGCTTCGCGTCCTCGGGGCGCTTCAGGCCGCCCTTGGCGATCGCCTGCTGCATCATCTGCACGCCCTTGGCCTTCTGACCCTCGTAGACCTGGTTCATGCCGATCGTGATCAGGTCGTTGCCGTCCTTCGCGGCGAGCGCGGCCTTCTCGTCTTCGGCGGCGGTCTTCTTCGCCTCGTCGACGCGCTTGGTGACGAGGTCGCGCAGACGCTTGTGGCGTTCGGCTTCGGGGCCGGCGCCGAGCGCGCCCGCGGCGAAGCCCTTGTCGATCACCTGCTTGGCCTCGGCGCCCGAGCCGGCCTGCAGCGCCAGCTGCGCCATCTCGGAGTAGTCGTTCGCAGCCGTCATGCTGCCGGTGGCGAGCGAGAGCCGATAGGTGTCGAGCGCGAGGCGGTCGGAGAAACTCGGCTTGCGCTGCATCCGGCTGAGCAGCGAGACCCAATATTCCTTCTTCGGGTAGTACATCACCAGCCGCTCGAGCGCGAAGGTCTCGCCGTTCACGTCCTTCTGCTTGACGGCGGCGTTCATCAGCAGGTTGATACGGTCTTCGGCCGGCGTCGCGCCACTGCGCTCGGCGGCTTGGATCTCGCCCATCAGCTCGCGCGACGCGCCGGCCAGGTCGCCCGACAGGTACTGCGTCTGGATCATCAGCGTGCGATTGGCGCTGCTGGTGCCGCCTTCCTTGAAGTAGCGCGCATACCACTGCTGCGCCTTCGCGTATTCCTTCGCGCGGTAGTAGCTGCCGGCGATCGATTCGATCATGCGCAACTTGTCGGCGCCGCCGACGCTGGCGCCGACGGTTTCGAACGCCTTCGCCGCGGTGTCGGCGTCGCCCGCGCCCGACGCTGCGGCGAGCCGCATGCGCTCGACCATCAGGTTCTCGCCGGCGCTCTTGCCGCCGACCGCATCGGCCTCGCGAACCTTGCCGAGCGCCTCGCGGTACTTGCCGGCCTTGATCAGCCCCTCGGCCGCCTGCAGCGGCTTGCCCACCTCGGGGCGCACGCCCGACTGGCCGTGCGCCGCGCCGAGCGCGAAGACGGCGGCGGCGGCGACGATCCAACGTTGTACGTTCTTGGTCATACGCTCACTACTTGACGAACTGCTCGTTGCCCACCATACCGAGCTTGGTGATGCCCAGGCGCTGCGACTCGGCCAGCACCTCGGCCACGTAGCGATACTCGACCAGCTTGTTCGGCCGCACGTGGACCTCGGGCTGATCGGGCTGCGCCGCCGCGTCGCGCAGCTTGATCTCGAGCCCCTGGCGCGACGGGATCGTCTCGCCGTTCCACAGGATCGTGCCGTCGAAGTCGACGTCGATCGTCACCACCACCGGTTCTTTCAACGGCGGCGGCGGCGTGCCCGCCGGCATGTTCAGGTTCACCGAATGCAGCTGCACCGGGATCGTGATGATCAGCATGATGATCAGCACCAGCATCACGTCGATCAACGGCGTGGTGTTGATGTCCATCATCGGTTCGGGTTCGCCCGAGCTGCTGCCCGAGCCGACGTTCATCGCCATGATTGTTTCCTTCGAGGCTCGGCGGCCTCAGCCCTTCGGCGGCGGTTCGGTGACGAAGCTGATCTTGGAGATCGCGGCGCGCTGGCACGCGAACACGACCCGGCCGATCGACTCGTAGCGCGTCTTCTCGTCGCCGCGGATGTGGACCTCGGGCTGCGGGTTGAGCACCGCGATCGTCTTCAGCTTCTGGAACAGCGCGTCGTTGTCGGGCACGAGGCGCGCGTTCCAGAACACGTCGCCATCCTTGTTGACCGAAATCTCGATGTTCTCGGGCTTGGTCTGGCGCGCGATGTTGGTTTCCTTCGGCAGCGTCATCGGCACCGTCTGCGTCACGACCGGGATCGTGATCAGGAAGATGATCAGCAGCACCAGCATCACGTCGACCAGCGGCGTGGTGTTGATCGTGGAGACGACCTCGTCCTCGTCGCCCCCGGAAGAGCCTACGTTCATCGCCATGGCGGCACTCCTAGTTCACGCCGTGGCGATTCAACCGCGCGCGCCGATCTTGGCGCCCATCAGGATGCCGTGCAGGTCGGCGCCGAAGCCGCGCACCGCCTCCATCGTCACCTTGTTGCGGCTGACGAGCCAGTTGTAGCCAAGCACCGCCGGCACCGCCACGGCCAGGCCGATGGCCGTCATGATCAGCGCCTCGCCCACCGGGCCGGCGACCTTGTCGATCGAAGCCTGGCCGGCGATGCCGATCGCGGTCAGCGCGTGGTAGATGCCCCAGACGGTGCCGAACAGCCCTACGAACGGTGCCGTCGAGCCGACGGTGGCGAGGAAGCCCAAGCCATCCTGCAAACGGTTGCGCACGTCGTCGACGCTGCGCTGCACGCCCATCGTGACCCAGGTGTTGCGGTCGATGTTGTCGGTCAGCGAGCCTTCGTGGTGGTCGCCGGCCTGGATGCCGCTCTCGGCGATGAAGCGGAACGCGCCGCCTTGCTTCAGGTTCTTGACGCCTTCGTTCAGGCTCGCCGACTTGAAGAAGCTCTTGCGCACGGCCCTGGCCTCGCTCGAGATCTTGAAGCTCTCGAACAGCTTGGTCAGTAGGATGTACCAGCTGCCCAGGCTCATCAGCACCAGCAGCACGAGCACGAAGCGCGAGACGAAGTCGCCCTGCGCCCACAGCGCGCCCAGGCCGTACGGGTTGTCGACGGTCTCCTTCGACGTCGTCGCAGCGGCGATCGGCGCGGGCGCCGGGGCGGCCGCGGCGGCGGAGGCGTCGACGGCCGGTGCCGGGGCCTCGGCGGCCGGGGCCGAGGCCTGGGCCGCGGCGAAATCCGGCGCGGCGATCAGCCCCGCGGCGAGGGCGAGCACGGCCGCCACGGACAGCAGACGCTTGAAGAAGACGGTGTGGTTCATCTCGGAACTCCTGACAAAGATTCTTGGAATGGTGATTGTTGTGGCTCGGCCCGGCATGCGGCGGGCGGGCGTCTGTTCGAGCGTTTATTCGAGCTTGAAGTCGAAGGTCTGTTCGGCCTTGATCTCTTCTTCTCCGGCCTGGCAGCCGTACTGCATCATCGCGTTGCGCACCGCGTTGTCGAAGATGCCGCGCGGCTGCGACGACAGAATCTCGACAGCGACGACCTTGCCGCCCTTGATCGTGGCGCGGGCCCGCACCGAGCCTGTGATGCCCTCGCGCACGGCCTTCGGCGGCATCACCGGCGGCACTTGCGTCGAGCACGCGACGCCGATCGACATCACGGCCGGCTTCGGCGGCGCCGGCGGCGCGGCCACGACCGGCGGCGGCGTCGGCGTCATGACGGTCGGCGGCGGCGGAGTCGGCGACGGCGCGACCGAGATCGTCGGCGCCGGCGGCGGCGGGGTGGCGATCTGCACCTCGGGCGGCGGGATGTACGGCGGCGGCGGCGCCTCGAGCTTGGGCGGCGGCGGCAGCACCACCTCGGGCGGCGGCGGCGGCTTCTTGATCTCTTCGATCACCTTGGTCTCGATCGGCGCGCGGACCACGTCGACGACCTTCTTGGCCAGGCCGGTGACCAGCGCGTAGACCAGCAGCGCGTGGAAGACGATGACAACCGTCAGCCCGACCAGATGTCGTCGAGGGTCCGCTTGTCGCTGCGAAAAATTCATGGTCTGGGATCTCCAGATGGTGTGCACGTGAGGGTTAAACGCGTACCTTAGCATTTGCCGGCTTGTGGCCGTGGGGCCGCGGTATCTGGACGACCGCGCCGCCTGGCAAGGGCAGCATTCTAGCCATCAGCAAGAGTCGTTCCGGACCAGCAGGCACGCGAGGTAAACCCGTGGTCCGGTGCCCGGCAAAGTCGGACCCGGGGACTCGTCAGCGTGACGATGGCGGGGCGCTGTGGCCTTCGTCGCCATCGGCGGCCGAGGGTGAACGGAGCAGCTTGTACTGCGTTGGTGACTCCTCAAACAAGGGACAGGCCATTGCGTCCCCTTCCGTCGTTGCCGTAAGATTCCTACCTCATATTCTTACTTTTGGACGCGTCATGCATGTCACCGAAAAGGGCCAAGTCACTATCCCCAAACACATCCGCGTCGCAGCAGGCGTCGCACCTGGCAGCGAGGTGTCGTTCAGCCTCGAGGGCAGCAAGATTGTGATGACGCCAGTCGGAACTGGCGTGAAGGATGACCGCCGCGCGAAGCTACGCGCAGCCGCGGCCCGCGTCCGAGGTAGTCTGAGCCCGGAGTTCAAGCAACTCGGAGCCGACGAGATCATGGCCTTCCTTCGCGGCGCTGAGCCCGCCCCGGCCGCTTCACGCCGTGGCCGCCGCTAGTGTCCTGTCGCATAAATAGCTTGCATTAATCTTGCATGGCCTCCGGCACATGGTGACCGGAGAGCCTCGATGCACCTTCGTGACGACGCGATGCTCGAACTGAGCGAGGAACAGCGCACCGAACTGGAGAAGGTGGT
>DATMIN010000506.1:0-10745 GCA_035554275.1 Burkholderiaceae bacterium | reverse complement strand
ATGCCCTTGCCCATGATGTCGAAGGCCGAGCCGTGGATCGGCTCGAACATCGACGGATAGCGGCGCTCGGGATCGATGTTGCCGGTCGGCGCGATGCCCAGGCTGCCGGCGAGCGCCGCGGCGAGGTCGCTCAGGATGTCGGCGTGCAGATTGGTCGCGACGATCGTGTCGAGCGAGGCCGGCCGGTTGACCATCCGCGCCGTGCACGCGTCGACGAGCTCCTTGTCCCAGGCGACGTCGGGGAACTCGCGGGCGATCTGCAGCGCGATTTCGTCCCACATGACCATCGCGTGGCGTTGCGCGTTGCTCTTGGTGACGACGGTCAGCAGCTTTCTCGGCCGCGAGCGCGCGAGGGCGAAGGCGAAGCGCATGATCCGCTCGACGCCGGCCCGGGTCATCAGCGACACGTCGGTCGCCGCCTCGATCGGCTGGCCCTGGTGAACGCGGCCGCCGACGCCGCTGTATTCGCCTTCCGAGTTCTCGCGCACGATGACCCAGTCGAGGTCGGCCGGGCCGCAGCGCTTGAGCGGCGCGTCGATGCCGGGCAGGATGCGCGTCGGCCGAACGTTGGCGTACTGATCGAAGCCCTGGCAGATCTTCAGGCGCAGGCCCCAGAGCGTGACGTGGTCGGGGATGTGCGGATCGCCGGCCGAGCCGAACAGGATCGCGTCCTTGTGGCGGATCGCGTCCAGGCCGTCCTCCGGCATCATCACGCCGTGGGCGCGGAAGTAGTCGCCGCCCCAGTCGAAGTTCTCGAACTCGAAGCGGAAGTCGCGGCTCGACGCGGCGAGTGCTTCGAGCACCTGCTGGCCGGCGGGAACGACTTCCTTGCCGATGCCGTCACCGGGAATCGTGGCGATCGCGTAGGTCTTCATTGGAGGGTTCCGTGGATGGGTGGGATCGCCAGACTGTAGGAACTGGACGCTGCATCTGAACATCGCCAAAGTGAAACTATCATTAACGCAGATTCAACAATCGATCGTTCATGACCAGTGCAGTTCAGCCCGCCGACCTCGGCTTCTTCTCGTCGCTGGCCACGGCGGGCAGTCTCAGCGCAGCGGCTCGCGAGTTGGGCGTCACGACCCCGGCCGTGAGCAAGCACCTCGCCTTGATGGAGTCGCGCCTCGGGGTTTCGCTCGTCAACCGCACGACGCGTCGCATGAGCTTGACCCCCGAAGGGGAGCTGTACCTCGAGGGCGCCCGCAGGATATTGAGCGAGATCGATGGCATGCAAGAGATGCTCGGTGTCGCCAAGGCCACGCCGAAAGGCCTGCTGCGGGTGAACGCGACGCTCGGCTTCGGCCGCAGCCACGTGGCGCCGCTGATCTCGCGCTTCGTGCGCAAGCACCCGCAGGTCGAGGTGCAGCTGCAGCTGTCGGTGAACCCGCCGCCGTTGACCGAAGACTCGTTCGATGTCTGCATCCGCTTCGGCGCGCCGCCCGATTCGCGCGTGATCGCGCGCTACATCGCGGCGAACCGGCGGCTGCTGTGCGCGTCGCCGGCCTACCTGGCCAAGCACGGCACGCCGAAGGTGCCGAACGACCTGACCAAGCACAACTGCATCGGCATCCGCCAGGGCGAAGAGGCCTACGGCGTGTGGCGCCTGGCCACCGGCCGCGGCAAGGGTGCGACGACCGACGCGGTGAAGACGCGCGGCAACCTGACGACCAACGACGGCGAGATCGCCGTCAACTGGGCCCTCGACGGCCATGGCATCCTGATGCGCGCCGAGTGGGACATCGAGCGCTACCTGCGCAACGGGCGCCTGGTTCACGTGCTGCCGCAGTGCCACACGCCGGACGCCGACATCTATGCGATGTATCCCCAACGCCATCAGCTCGCCGCGCGCGTGCGCGCCTTCGTTGACTTCGTCGCCATGTCGTTTGCAAAACAGGCAGCATCGAGCAAGTCATAACGCGCGCGGTTTGGCACCGATCGGCCGCTCGAGTCCCTGGTACGACCCCCACCGTACGGTCGGGATGCGCGGCCTTCGCGCCGATGGCCGCCGGCAGGCCGTAGCCCATCGTGCCGCCGGCGGCAGGAACTCGCAACCGCGAATCGGAGTGGCAGATGTTTGCGAACCCCAGTCCGCAACATCCGCCCTCGACGAGAGGTGCATTCACGTGTTGGCGCGTGCTCTGACGGATTTCGGGCGCTTCGGACGCGCTGGCGCGGACGCCTGCACCGCCGCTGCGGACAACCTGTCTGCGGTCACCAGCACACCCGCAGAGACGATGAAATCGGCCGCGCTCTCGATGTCGCCGCGCAGCGCCTGGCTGGCGGCGTCGGCATCCCGGCGCTTGAGTGCGTCGACGAGGCGCTCGTGGTGTGCCACCGCCACCCGCTCGCGAACACGCGCCGAACCGGAGCGCATGTCGTAGTTGAGGATCGGTCCGATGCGCAGCCACAGCGACTCGATCATCTGCAGCAGCATCGGCATGCAGGCCTGGCCGTACACGGCGAAGTGCAGTTCCTTGTTGAAGGTGATGAGCCGCAAGCCATCGGGCGGCTTCAGCGACATCTCGTGCGCAAACCGTTCGTGCAGGCCGACGATGTCCTGCATCGCGGCTTCGTTCATCGCGATCGCGGCGCGTGCGGTGGCCAGGCCTTCGAGGTTGATGCGGATGCTGGTGATCTCCCGGAATTGGCTCACCGTCATCATCGGCACGCGCAGCACGCGGTTCGGCGTGAGCTCGAGGGCCTGTTCGGCGACCAGTCGGTGTACCGCCTCGCGCACCGGCATCACGCTCACGCCCAGCGCCTCGGCAATGCTGCGCAGCGACAATGGCTCGCCAGGCATCACCCGGCCGCTGACGAGCAGGTCGCGCAGTTGCCCATGCACGTCGGCGCTCAGGGTCTGCCGCTTCAGGGGGGTCACGAGTGCGCTGAACGTCATCGCGCCAGTATAGGCAGCTTGCGGTCTGTGATCTCTCAGCACACTCCACCTCGGGAGCGATTTCGTAGAGGTGCAAGACCGTGGCGATGAGTGATTTCCCTACGTGACGATCTGTGATCACACGGGCATGATCGGTTCGCGTCCCAGGGTGGCTTCGCGCCCTGGATCTCGGAACATCAGCAAGGGACACTCCATGGCACTGACCTCGACCACACTGGCGCGCCTGCTAGGCGTTGCACTTCTCGCCGCCGGCTTCGCCGCGCCGGGCGCGGCCAGCGCTGCCGACAAGAAGTTCAAGATCTTCCTGTCGATGAGCTACATCGGCAACGACTGGCAGGCCGAGGCCGCCAACATGGTCAAGGCGATTGCCTCACACAAGAGCATGGCCGACAAGGTGGACCTGCAGGTCCAGGTCGCCGGCCCGAACGCGCAACGCCAGATCCAGCAGATCAATGCGATGGTGCAGCAGGGCGCGCAGGCGATCGTCGTGTTCCCGATCTCGCCGACGGCGCTGAACGCGGCGGTGAAAAATGCCTGCGACAAGGGCGTGATGGTCATCGCCTACGACGGCTCGATCTCCGAACCCTGCGCCTACAACGTCGCCATCGACCAGGAAGAGGCCGGCCGCGTGACCGCCGAATGGCTGGTCGGCAAGCTCGGCGGCAAGGGCAACATCGTCGTGCTCAATGGCGTGCCGGGCACCTCGGTCGATACGCTGCGCACCAAGGCGGCCAAGGAGGTGTTCGCCAAGCACCCCGGCATCAAGATCGTTGCCGAGGCCAACGGCATGTGGAGCCAGGCCGTCGCGCGCACCGAGCTGTCGAAGATCGTGGCCACGCGCAACTGGGACCAGATCGACGGGCTGTGGCTGCAGGTCGGCTGCTACACGGCCAACACGATGCAGATCGAGGCGGGTGCCAAGCCCAGCGCGCTCAAGCCCTGCGCCGGCGAAGGCTCGAACGGCGGGCGGGTGCAGATGCTGCCGGTGGGCACCGCGGTCGAAGGCGCCAACGGCACCTACGCGCCGATGGGCGCGCCGCGCATCTCGTACGCCTCCCCGCCGTACTCGGGCGCCTACGCGCTCAAGCTCGCGGTGCAAAAGCTCGAGGGCAAGAACATCCCGAAGCAGATCACGCTGCCGCTGCCCATCGTCACCAACGAGACCATCAAGTATTGCAAGGAGGGCACCTGGGCCGAAATGAAGGGCGGCTGCAACGCCTTCTCGCCGGCGGTGGTCAGCAACCCCGGCTGGTTCGCGTCGATCTTCTCGGCCGAGACGCCGGAGATCGGCCTGGCCGCCGCCCTGGTCGGGCAACCCGAGTAACGACGAAGCACGGGCTCCACGCGCGGCGGCTCTCGCCGCGCGTGGCCACCTCCAGACCATGGCCGAGAACCCCCAAGACGCCAGCCTCGCGGCGCCGGCGATCGCCGTCGAACGAGTCTGCAAGACCTACGGCCCCACGCGTGCGGTCGACGACGTGTCGTTCCAGGTCGGACGCGGCAGCGCACACGCGCTGCTGGGCGAGAACGGCGCCGGCAAGTCGACGCTCGTGAAGCTGCTCGCCGGGCTGGTCACGCCCACGAGCGGGCAGTTCCGCCTGTTCGGGGAGGCGGTCGCGCTCGCCAGCCCGCGGGTGTCGCACCGCCACGGCATCCAGACCGCGTTCCAGGAAATGACCCATGTGCGCGACCTGAGCGTGCTGGACAACCTGCTGCTGCCCTACGGCCCCATCAACGGCTTCGGCATGTTGCGCCGCTCGCGCGCACGCGATCAGGTCGCCGCGCACCTGGCCTCGCTGGGCCTGGCCGATGTGCCGCTGGACGAAGAGATCGCGCAGCTCGATCTCTCCGTGCAGCAGAAGCTCGAGATCGCGCGTGCGCTGCTGCGCGAACCGAAGATCCTGCTGCTCGACGAATCGACCTCCACCTTGTCGGGCCGCGATGTCGATTGGCTTGGCGACCTGATCGCGGCGCAACGCCGGCGCGGCGTCACCGTCATCTTCATTTCGCACCGCCTGCCCGAGGTGCGCGCCTTCTGCGACACCGTGACGGTGCTGCGCAATGGCAGGCACATCGCCACCGGTCCGGTGGCCGAGTTCGACGATGCCCAGGTCATCGCGATGATCGCCGGCCGCGAACTCGCGCAGGCGTTCCCGCCGCGGCGCAGTGCGCCGCCGGCGCTGGGCAGCGAAGTGCTCGGTGCGACGGACTTGCGGGCCGGCACCAAGCTCAGGCGCGGCTCGTTCTCGCTCAAGGCCGGCGAGATTCTCGGCGTGGCCGGCCTGCAGGGCATGGGCCAGCTGGAGCTCTTCCTCGCGTGCTTCGGCATGGCCGACGTGCACGGCGGCACGCTGCGCGTGGACGGCCAGCCGATCGTGCTGCAGTCGCCGGCGGATGCGGTGCGTGCGCAGATCGGCATCAGCCTGGTGCCCGAGGACCGAAAGACCGAAGGCTTGTTCCTGCAACTCACCGGCAAGCACAACGCGTCGATGCCGGTGGTCGACCGGTTTCGCCGCGGCCTGCTGATCGACGGTGCGGCCGAGACGGCCGCGGTCGAGCGTGTGTTTGCGCGGCTGGAAGTCGACCGCCGCGCGCTGTGGACACGGGCCGGTGCGTTCTCGGGCGGCAACCAGCAGAAGATCGTGATCGCCAAATGGCTGCTCGCCGAGAGCCGCGCGCTGCTGCTCTACGACCCGACACGCGGCATCGACGTTGGCACCAAGAGCGAGATCTACCGCCTGATCCGTGACTACGCCGACGCCGGCGGCGCGGTGCTGTTCTACTCGACCGAGATCCCCGAGCTCGTGCACCTCGCCGACCGCGTGCTGGTGTTCTACGGCGGCGAGGTCGCGGCCGAGATTCCCGGCGCACAGCTCAGCGAGAAGGCCCTGCTGCAGGCCGCGCTGGGCTCGGCCTCACGCATCGAGCTCGTCGCATGACCATGGCACTGACCTCCGAAACCCGCCGCGCGGCGACCCCGACCTCAAGCGCCGGCAGCAGCACGGCGCGCATGCTCGGGCGCCACCGCGGCCTGCTGATCGCGGTCGTGGTGTTCGCGGTGCTGCTGGCCACGGTGGCGAGCATCGGGTCGGTGCGCCTGACCTACTTCGACCTCGCCTCGATTGCGACCTCGGGCGCCACGCTCGCGATCGCCGCGATCGGGCAGACGCTCGTCATCCTGTCCGGCGGCTTCGATCTCTCGGCCGGCGCGGTGGTCTCGCTCGTGAACGTGGTGCTTTCGACGGCCTTCGTCGACCCGGCCACCGCGACGCCGCTGGTCGTCGCCACCGGCGTGGGCGTGGGCATGCTCGCGGGCGCCTTCAACGGCATCTTCATCGCGGGGTTGCGGATGCAGCCGATCGTGGTCACGCTGTCCACCATGTTCATCCTGCAGGGCGTGACCCTGCTGGTGATGGACAAACCCGGCGGCGCGGTGCCGCCGGGCCTGGCCGAGTTGCTGCTGGGCGATGCGCTGCCGAACCTGCTGCCGCGGCCGCTGCTGCTGATCGGCCTGCTGCTTCTGGCCTGGGCCTGGCTCAAGCGCACGCGCTTCGGCATGGCGATGTATGCGGTCGGCAGCGATGTCGACTCGGCACGCGCAGCCGGCGTGTCGACGCGCTTCGTGCAGTTCATGGTCTACCTGCTGGCCGGTGGCTGCTATGGCCTGGCCGGCGTGTTCGTCAGCGCGCAGACCGGCTCGGGCGACCCGCTCATCGGTGCGCCGCTGCTGCTGCAGATGTTCGCCGCGGTGGTCGTGGGCGGCACCGTGCTCGGCGGCGGGCGCGGCGGGCTGCTCGGCACCGTGTTCGGTGCCTACATCTTGATGCTGGTGGTCAACACCCTGCTGGTGCTCAACGTGTCGGCGTTCTACTCGACCATCGCCGAAGGCGTGATCCTGCTGCTCGCCGTGCTGGCCGGCGGCCTGGGCGCGGGGTCGCCGCTGGCGCGAAACCTGCGCCAGGCGCAGACCTGGCTGCAGGCACGCAGCCAGGGTCTGCTGGCGCGCCAGCGCACCGCCCGTGCACCGGCCGTGCGGCTGCCCCCGGTGCCGCGGCCAGCGGCGTTGGTGTCGGCCGCGCCCGCCACCTTCTGGGCGCGCCATGCCGACACGTTGCGCTTCACAGCGCCAGCCTGGGTCGGCCTCGTGGTGGTCGCAATCGCCACGCAGTATGTGCTTGGCCGGTCGCTCGCGAGCTGGGGCTACGTCAACTCGTTGCTCGTGCTGGCGTCCGTTCTCGTCGTGCTGGCGCTGGGCCAGGGCGGGGTCATTCTCACCGGTGGGCTGGACCTGTCGATCCCGTGGACGATCGGTCTGTGCGGCATCCTGCTTGCCGGCATGGTGAAGGGCTCCGACGCGGCGCTGCTGTACGCACTGCCGGTCACGCTCGGCATCGGTGTGCTGATCGGCCTGCTCAACGGCGCGGGCATCGTGCTGTTGGGCATCTCGCCCATCGTGATGACCCTGGCGGCCAACGGCATCCTGCAGGGGCTGGCGATGCTCTATTCAAAGGGCACGCCCGACGGCTTCGCGTCGCCGCTGCTGCGCCGCTTCATGACCGACCAGAGCCTGCTCGTCACGCCCGTCGTGCTGTTCGTCGTCGTGTTCGTCGTGGCGGCGGTGCTGCTGCTCGGGCGCACGGGCTTCGGCCGCTCGCTCTACGCGGTGGGCAACGGCCAGCGCGTGGCCACCCTCTCGGGCGTGCGGGTCGGCCGCACGATCATCGGCGTCTACATGCTGTCGGGCCTGTGTTCGGCGCTGGCGGCCGTGTTGCTCACCGGCCTGTCGGGCCAGGCGAGCCTGGGTATGGGCGACGAGTACCTGCTGCCGTCGATCGCGGTGGTGGTGATCGGCGGCACGCTGATCGTCGGCGGTCGCGGGCACTACCTCGGCATGCTCGGCGGCGTGCTGATGCTCACCGCGCTGCAGACACTGCTGGCCGGCACGACGCTGCCCTATGCCTCGCGATCCATCCTGTTCGGGCTGGTCGTGCTCGCGGCCGTGATCGGGCTGCGCGAGCGACGAGCGTGACCCTCATCGCTCGAGCGGCGAGCTGCAACGAAGGAAACCACCATGCGCATCGAAGTTCTGGTTGACGTGAAGCCGATCCTCGGCGAAGGCCCGCTGTGGGACGTTCAGGAGCAGCGCTTGTACTGGATCGACAGCCTGGGCTGCCGCGTGTTCCGCTGCACGGCCGATGGCCGCGAGGTGCGCGCCTGGGACGTACCCGAGCGGATCGGCTCGATGGCATTGCGCCGCCAGGGCGGGGCGGTGCTGTCGCTGGCCAACGGCTTTCACTTCCTCGACTTCGACAGCGGCGACACGCATCTGATCGTCGACCCGGAACCCGACAAGCCGAACAACCGCCTCAACGACGGCAAGGTCGATCATCGCGGCCGCTTCGTCGCCGGCAGCATGGACACGATGGAAGCCGGCCCGAACGGCGCGCTCTACCGGCTCGACCCCGACCTGTCGCTGCACCGGCTCGACAGCGGCATCGTCGTCTCCAACGGCCCCTGCTGGAGCCCGGACGGGCGAACCTTCTACTTCGCCGACACCTGGGCCGGCGAGATCTGGGCCTACGACTACGACCTGGCCAGCGGCAACGTGTCGAACCGCCGCACCTTCACGAAGGTCGACATGTCCGGCGGCGGTGCGGCCGACGGCTCGACCGTCGATGCCGAAGGCCATCTGTGGAATGCGCAGGTCTACGACGGCAAGCTGTGCCGCTACGCCCCCGACGGCACGCTCGAGCGCGTGATCGAGATGCCGGTGAAGAAGGTCACCAGCGTCAACTTCGGCGGGCCGAACCTCGACATCCTGTACGTGACCTCGATGGCCAAGCCGCCGCTGCCGCGCTTCCCGAGCGACGGCGTGCAACGCGGCAGCCTGTTCGCAATCCATGGCCTGGGCGTGAAGGGGCTGCCCGAACCGCGCTTCGCCGGCTGAGACCATCGACCGAACGCACACTCCTTCGACATCCGGAAAGAGCCGCCCCATGACTGCAACGCTTGCGGATCGACGCGCCCTGATCACCGCCGGTGCGTCCGGCATCGGCCTGGCGATTGCCGACGCCTTCCACGCCGCGGGCGCGCGCGTCGTGATCTGCGACGTCGATGCCGCGGCGCTCGAGCGCACGCGGCTGGCGCATCCGGACTGGGGTGTGGTGATGTGCGACGTGTCGCGCCGCGATCAGGTCGACACAATGTTCGCCGCCACCGCGGAACGTTTCGGCGGCGCGCTCGACATCCTGGTCAACAACGCCGGCATCGCCGGGCCCACCGGCGGCATCGAGACGCTCGACCCCGAGGACTGGGAGCGCACGATCGCGATCAACCTGACCGGCGTGTTTCTCGTCACCCGCCGTGCGGTACCGCTGCTTCGCGCGGCCGGCGGGGGCGCGGTCATCAACCTGTCGTCGGCGGCGGGGAAGCTGGGCTTTCCGCTGCGCACGCCGTACTCGGCCAGCAAGTTCGGCGTCATCGGCCTGACCGAGACGCTCGCGATGGAGCTGGGGCCGGACCAGATCCGCGTCAACGCGATCCTGCCCGGCGTGGTGGCGGGCGATCGACAAGACCGCGTGCTCGCCGCCAAGGCGCAGGCCAACGGCATCAGCCTCGATGAGCAGCGCCAGCGCGCCGTCGCGCGCGTGTCGATGCGCACGATGGTGCAGGCGGACGACATCGCGCAGGCCGCGCTCTACCTTGCCGGCCCGGCCGGGCGCTACGTGAGCGGCGAGCGCCTGAGCGTCGGCGGAAACCTGGAGTCGCTGAGTTGAATGCGCTGACGGTGTCGAACGCCTGGCCCGACCGTTACTTGATGCCCCTGGCCGTGCCCGAGCGGCAGCCGCCAGCGGCCTGAACCGAACCCACCCTCTGGAGTAGCCCATGGCTCGAAAAGTCATCATCACCTGTGCCGTCACCGGCGCGATCCATACGCCGTCGATGTCGCCGTATCTGCCCATCACACCCGAGCAGATCGCCGAGGCGGCGATCGGCGCTGCCGAGGCGGGCGCGGCGATCGTGCACCTGCACGCGCGCAACCCGGTCGATGGCAGCCCGTCGCAGGATCCGGCGCTGTTCAAGCAGTTCCTGCCGCGCATCAAGGCGGCCAGCGACGTCGTCGTCAACCTCACCACCGGCGGCGCGCCGACGATGGCCCTGGAAGACCGGCTGCGCCCGGCGCACGAGTTCAAGCCCGAAGTCGCTTCGCTGAACATGGGCTCGATGAACTTCGGCCTGTACCCGATGCTGGATCGGTTCAAGACGTTCACGCACGCCTGGGAAGAACCCTATCTCAGCGGCAGCCATGACCGCATCTTCAAGAACACCTTCACCGACATCGCGCACATCCTCGAGTCGTGCAGCGACAACGGCACGCGCTTCGAAATCGAGTGCTACGACATCGGGCACCTCTACACCGCCGCGCACTTCATCGATCGAGGCCTGATCAAGCCGCCGTTCCTGATCCAGTCGGTATTCGGCATCCTCGGCGGCATCGGCGCCCACCCGGAGGACGTGCTGCACATGCGGCGCACGGCCGACCGGCTCTTCGGCGACCAATACCAATGGTCGGTGCTGCCGGCCGGGCGCGCGCAGATGACCATAGGCGCGCAGGCCGCGGCCATGGGCGGGCATGTGCGGGTCGGTCTGGAAGATTCGCTGTGGGACGGGCCTGGCCAGCTGGCGCGGACCAATGCCGACCAGGTGCGGCGCATGCGCGGCATCCTCGAGGGGCTTTCGCTGGAGGTGGCCACTCCGGATGATGCACGCCGGATCCTGCAGCTCAAGGGTGGCGGCAGCGTCGCGTTCTAGGCAGTGCGCGTCGTACTCGTCGGGGGCGGCACATCCA
>DATMIN010000505.1:0-3159 GCA_035554275.1 Burkholderiaceae bacterium | reverse complement strand
ACGGTGCCGGCGCTCTCGACCACTTCCGACAACGCGGTGAACCCGACCCATGCGCCCGAGTAGCGCGACAGCGCCCAGCCGTACAGCCCGAACGTCAGCATCTCGGCGACGTTGGCCGGCGCCACGATCGGCATCTGCCAGGCCTGGAACGCGTGGTCGCTCTGGTGCGGCATCGACGACGAGACGCAGCCGTGGTCGTCGCCGGCGACCACCAGCACGCCGCCGTGCGGCGACGAGCCGTACGCGTTCCCGTGCTTGATCGCATCGCCGGCGCGGTCGACGCCCGGGCCCTTGCCGTACCACAGGCCGAACACGCCGTCGACGGTGCGCTCGGGGTCGGACTCGACACGCTGCGTGCCGAGCACCTGCGTCGCCGCGAGTTCCTCGTTGATCGCCGGCACGAAGCGGATGCCGGCCTCGGCGAACTTCGCGCCGGCCTTCCACACCGCCTGGTCGACCATGCCGAGCGGCGAGCCGCGGTAGCCGCTGATGAAGCCCTGCGTGTGGAGGCCGGCGGCGGCGTCGCGCGCACGCTGCATCAGCAGCAGCCGCACCAGCGCCTGCGTGCCGGTCAGGAAGATCGCGCCCGAGGGCGCCCACAGGTTGTCCGACAGCTGGTAGTCGCTGCGGCGCACCGATGCATCGGGCAGGGTCTCGCTCATGGCGCGGATTGTTGCGCCGGCGCCCGAAAACAGGTTGCTCGATTCCGCTATGGTCGCGGTGTCTTGGAGGCAAAACACGATCGATCATGGCGAAGAACGACCCATCCATTCTTCTGGACCCCTACAGCCGCAAGATCCTGCAGGCGCTGCAGCGTGACGCGCGCCAGACGGTGCAGCAGCTCTCCGCCGCCGTCGGCCTGTCGCCCACGCCGTGCTGGAAGCGCGTGAAGGAGATGGAGGCCGCGGGCGTGATCCGCGGCTACACCGCGCTCGTCGACCCCGAGAAGGTCGGCCTGCCGCTGACGGTGCTGGTCGAGGTCAATCTGACGCAGCACAGCGAAGGCCTGGTGCAGCGCTTTGAAGACGCGGTCGCCGCGAGCCCGCACATCGTGCGCTGCCAGTCGACCACCGGCGCGGCCGACTACCTGATGACGGTGCTCGCCGCCGACATCAAGCACTACGAGCGGCTGCTGCACGACACGCTCTTCAAGCTGCCCGGCGTGACGCACCTGCGCTCGAGCATCGTGCTGAAGGAGGTGAAGGCCGCCGGACTCTTGCCAATACCGCTGCCGATCGCGGCGGAGTAGAGCAGCCCGCCGGTTCAGTGCTGGTGACTCTCGTGGCCGCCGCCCGGCTTGCGCACGCGCACGTCGGCGTCCTGCGGTGCTGATGCCGGCGCCGGCGCGCCGGCCGCGCGCACCGGCGCCGGCAGCTCGCCGGTGTACTCGCCCGCGAGCGAACCCGGCGGGTGCCGGTACGGACCGGGGTCGCGGTAGTCGCCGCGCGCAACGTCGTCGCGCACCTTCACGACGCTGAACATCCCGCCCATGCCGATCGGCCCGAACGGGCCGGTGCCGCTCATCATCGGCAGCGTGTTCTCGGGCAGCGGCATGTGCATCGTCGCCATGTCGTGCATCCCCTTGTCGCCCATCGCCATGTAGTCGGGGACCAGCCTCGCGAACTTCTTCGCCACGTCGGCCTGCTCGACGCCGATCATCGTCGGCACCGAGTGGCCCATCGCGTTCATCGTGTGATGCGACTTGTGGCAGTGGATCGCCCAGTCGCCGGCGCGCGCGTCGAACTCGAACGCGCGCATCTGGCCGACGCCGATGTCGATCGTCACCTCGGGCCAGCGCGCGCTCTTCGGCACCCAGCCGCCGTCGGTGCCGGTCACCTCGAAATGCGGGCCGTGCATGTGGATCGGGTGGTTCGTCATCGTCAGGTTGCCGATGCGGATGCGCACGCGCTCGCCGGTGCGCGCGACCAGCGGGTCGATGCCGGGAAAGGCGCGGCTGTTCCACGTCCACAGGTTGAAGTCGAGCATCGTGTTGACGCGCGGCGTGGCAGCGCCGGGCTCGATGTCGTAGGCGTTCAGGATGAAGCCGAAGTCGCGGTCGACCTTCAGCGCACGCTGATCTTTCGGATGGACGATGAACAGCCCCATCATCCCCATCGCCATCTGCGCCATCTCGTCGGCGTGCGGGTGGTACATGAAGGTGCCGGCGCGCTGCAGCACGAACTCGTAGACGAAGGTTTGGCCCGCGCCGATCGGCGGCTGCGTCAGGCCGGTCACGCCGTCCATGCCCGAGGGCACGGGCACGCCGTGCCAGTGCACGCTGGTCGGCTCGGGCAGGCGATTCGTCACGAAGACGCGGATGCGGTCGCCCTCGACAGCCTCGATCGTCGGCCCCGGGCTCGCGCCGTTGTAGCCCCACAGGTTGGCGCGCATGCCGGGCGCGATCTCGCGCAGCACCGGCTCGGCGACGAGGTGGAATTCCTTGACGCCGCCCTTCATGCGCCACGGCAGCGACCAGCCGTTGAGCGTGACGATCGGCTGGAACGGCCGGCCGTTCGGCGGCGGGGGTGGCGGCTGCATCGTGGCCCCGCTCGTCGAACTCGCGGCCTCGGGCAGCGTGGCCGCGCCGAGGCGGCTCACGGCGGCGGCGCCGATCAGCGTCGCGCCGGCGGCGTGGAAGAAGTGTCTGCGGTTGCTCATGGTGGCGGCCCTCAATGCGACGCCGCGGGCGCAGCGGCGCCGGCGGCAGGTTCGGCGAACGGCGCGGCGAACGGCGAGCGGCCGGTCAGCGCGCTGCGCAGTTGCGTCTCGGCGATCCAGTGGTCGCGCAACGCCTGCACCGCGGCGGTGACGCCGGCCACCTGCTCGCGCGCATCGGCGAGCAGCTCGAACACGCTGACGAGCATGCCGTTGTAGCGCAGCAGGCTCTCGTCGAAGAGGCGCTGTCGCAGCGGCACGACCTCGTCGCGATAGTGGCGCGCGAGCTCGTACGCGGTGCGGTACGCGGAGTAGCTCTCGCGCACCTCCGAGCGTGCGTCGGTCGCGACCTGCGCCGCGCGATGCATCGCCTGCGTATAGACGGCCTCGGCGCGCTTCACGCGCGTCTGGCCGAAGTCGAACAGCGGCAGCACCAGCTCGATCTCGTAGCCGCTGCGGCGCGGCTCGCCGCTCGTGCTCTGGTTCTGCCAGCCGGCGTCGAGC
>DATMIN010000504.1:0-4021 GCA_035554275.1 Burkholderiaceae bacterium | reverse complement strand
CCGCGTGCGCACCGGCTCGTCCGGGCCGGCGCCGAAGACGTGCGCCGCCCATTGCCCGGTGACCGCATCGACGAGGCCGGGCAGGCGCGACACGCCGCCGGCCAGCACGATCGCATCGGGGTCGAGCAGGTTGATCACGTGGGCGAGGCTGCGCGCCAGCCGCGACGCATGGCGTTGCAGCGTCGCGAGGCACGCGGTGTCGCCGTGCGCGGCGCGCGTACCGATCTCGCGCGCGTCGATCGCGCCGATCGTGGCACGGCCGTGGCGCGCATGATCGCGCGCGAGCGCCGGGCCGCTGAGCCAGGTCTCGATGCAGCCGTGCTGGCCGCAATAGCAGGCCGGGCCGTCGCGCTCGCTCGCGTCGGCCCACGGCAACGGGTTGTGGCCCCATTCGCCGGCCAGGCCGTTCGGGCCGTGCAGCGGCCGGCCGTGCACGACGATGCCGGCGCCGACGCCGGTGCCGAGGATCACCGCGAACGCGACGCCAGCCCCGGCCGCGGCGCCATCGGTCGCCTCCGACAGCGCGAGGCAGTTCGCATCGTTCGCGAGCCGCACCGGGCGCTGCAGTGCGTCGCTCAGGTCGCGTTGCAGCGGCTGGCCGTTCAGGCAGGTCGAATTGGCGTTCTTGATCAGGCCGGCACTGGTCGCGCTGCCCGGCGTGCCGACGCCGACGCGGCAGCCGGCGAGGCCGAGCTCACGCTCGGCGCGGGCGACGAGGGCGGTGACCGCGGCGAGCGTCGCGCGGTAGTCGCCGGCCGGCGTCGGCGTGCGCTCGCGCCACAGGCTCGCGCCGTGCGCATCGAGCACGATCGCCTCGATCTTGGTGCCGCCGAGATCGACGCCGATCGTTGGCAGCGCGGCGGGTAGGGTGGGGCGGGCCGGCATCGGCCGCCAGCGTAGCAGCGAAAAAAGCGCCCGAGGCCGGAGTTCCGAAGAAGCCTCGGGCGCGCCAGGAAGCGGCGGCGTGAAGAGCGGGATCAGTTCGCTTGCGGCAGGCGTTTGGCGACGACGGTGACGGTGTCGAGCTGCACCACGCGCACACTCTTCGCGGCGGCCTGTGCGGCCTGCGTCGACTGGTGCACGGTGGCGGCCATCGCGAGGGAAGCGGTGCCGACGATCGCGAAGATGACGGCGCTGAGGGTGAGGCGGCTGATCATGGCGGGGCTCCTTCGGGGTTCGCGGCAAGTGCCGATGGAGCGAACTCTAGGAGCCGCCGTACGGCGCGGCCAGCCGCCTGCGACGGAGCGCGCCGCCGGCGTGACGAACTGCATTCGGCCGCGACGGGCCGCGCCGGGCCGCGCCGCGCGACCGCGCGCAACGACGTCTCAGAACGCTTCGGTGCGCTCCATCAGCCACGCCAACGCAGCGCCGGTCACGAGCGGCGCGAGGCGCTCGCGCACCGTCGCGTGGTAGTCGTTGAGCCACGCGATCTCGTCGGCGCGCAGCAGCGCGCGGTCGATGCAGCGCGTGTCGATCGGGCACAGCGTCAGCGTCTCGAACGCGAGGAACTCGCCGAACTCGGTGGTGCCATCGGCGCCGAGCGGCGCGGCCGGCACGTTGAGCACCAGGTTTTCGATCCGGATGCCCCAGCGGCCGGGCCGGTACAGGCCCGGCTCGATGCTGGTGATCATGCCCGGCTCCATCGCCATCGTCGCATCGGGGATCAGGCGCGAGATGCTTTGCGGGCCTTCGTGCACGTTGAGGAAGTAACCCACGCCGTGGCCGGTGCCGTGGCCGTAGTCGAGGCCCTCGGCCCACAGCGGCGCGCGTGCGATCGCATCGAGCATCGGCGCGAGCGTGCCGCGCGGGAAGCGCGTGCGGGAGAGGCCGATCGTGCCCTTCAGCACCAGCGTGTAGTCGCGCCGGTGCTCGGCGCCGATTCGACCGATCGGCCAGACGCGCGTGATGTCGGTGGTGCCGCCGAGGTACTGGCCGCCCGAGTCGATCAGCAGCAGGCCGTCGCCTTCGATCACGGCATGCGATTCGGCGGTCGCGTGGTAGTGCGGCATCGCGCCGTTCGGGTTGAACGCGGCGATCGTGTTGAAGCTCAGGCCCTTGAACCCGGGCCGGCGCGCGCGCGCGGCGCTGAGCTTCTCGTCGATGGTCAGCTCGGTGATGCGTTCGTGGCCAAGTGCCGCCTCGAACCACGCATAGAACTCGCACATCGCCGCGCCGTCCTGCGCCATCGCGGCGCGCACGTGCGCGGCCTCGGCGGCGCTCTTGCGGCTCTTCATCAGCGTGCTCGGGTTGATCGCCTCGACCACGCGCGCGCCGACGCGGCTGCGCAGGCCGAACGTCACGCGCTTCGGGTCGAGCAGCAGCACCGCGTCGGCCGGCAGCGCGGCGAGCGTGGCGCCGGCCTGCGCGTAGGGCGCGAGCGTCACGCCGTCGGCGGCGAGCGCGGCGGCGAGCGCGGGCGCGATCTTGTCGTCGGCGATGAACAACGTCGTCGCGCCGGCCGCGTCGAGCAGCGCGTGGGCGAGGAACACCGGGTTGAAGCTGACGTCGGCGCCGCGCAGGTTGAACAGCCATGCGATGTCGTCGACGGTCGAGACCAGGTGGTGCGTCGCGCCATGCCGCGCCATCGCCTCGCGCACCTGCGCGAGCTTGTCCGCGCGCGCCAGCGGCGCCTGCGGCGCGAGGTGCTCGTAGACCGGCGCGGCGGGCAGGCCGGGGCGCTCGGGCCAGACCTCGGCGAGCACATCGAAATCGGTCCGCAGCGCGATGCCGGCCTGGGCCAGCGTCGACTCGAGGTGTTGCGCCGCGGCGAGGCCGAGCACGCTGCCGTCGACGCCGACGGTCGCGCCGCGCGGCAGCTGCGCGGCGAGCCAGTCGACGTGCGCCGGCGAGGTGCCGGCCGGGATCTTGACGAGCTCGGTGCCGGTGCCGGCGAGCTCGGCCTCGGCCTGGACCCAGTAGCGGCTGTCGGCGAACACCGCGGCGGTGTCGGGCGTGATCACGAGCGTGCCCATCGAGCCGGTGAAGCCCGACAGCCATTGACGGCCCTGCCAGCGCTCGGGCAGGTATTCGCTCAGGTGCGGGTCGCTCGACGGCACCAGCACCGCGGCCAGGCCGTGGCGCTTCAGCGCGTCGCGAACCTTGTCGATGCGCAGGCGGAAGACGGAGGTGCGGGTGTCCATGGGTCGCGTCCTGGGTTCGTGCGCCTCGTGGGCGACGCGTCGATTCTAGGAGCGCGTGCCGGTGCCCCCCTTGCCGACGCCCGCGAGCGGTGCAGGAAAGCGGCTACGCGGTGCCGCGGCCGAGTCCGGCGCGGGCCCTGTCGGCGGCCGACCATACTGGGACGTTGTTCCCACAAACAACGTCGCGCGTGCGCGCCGGCATACGACACCCAACAAACGGGAGACCACCCCATGCGCCCCCTTCTGATCGCCTTGCCGTTGCTGTTCGGCGCGCTCGCGCCCGCGCAGGCCCAGGTCAGCGTCGGCATCGGCGTCAACCTGCCCGGCGTGAGCATCGGCATCAACCTGCCGGCCTACCCGCAGCTCGTGCGCGTGCCGGGCTACCCGGTCTACTACGCGCCGGGCGTGTCGTCGAACTACTTCTTCTACGACGGCCTGTACTGGGTCTACAGCGACGACGGCTGGTACTCGAGCGACTGGTACAACGGCCCGTGGGTGCGGGTGCAGCCGCTGGTCGTGCCGGTGTTCATCCTGCGCGTGCCGGTGCGCTACTACCGTCGGCCGCCGCCGTTCTTCGGCGGCTGGCGCGCCGATGCGCCGCCGCGCTGGGGCGACCACTGGGGCCGCGACTGGCAGAACCGCCGCGGCGGCTGGGATCGCTGGGACCGCCGCAGCGCGCCCGCGCCGGCGCCGCTGCCGGCCTACCAACGCGCCTACGCCGGCGAGCGCTACCCGCGTGCGCCCGAGCAGCAGCGCGAGCTGCGCGCGCAGAACTACCGCTATCAGCCGCGCGAGACGGTCTCGCGCGAAGTCTTCACGCGGCCGGCAGCGCCGAGCGGCGGTGCGCGGCCCGATGCCCGCCCGCCGGGCGCGGGCGCACA
>DATMIN010000503.1:0-2400 GCA_035554275.1 Burkholderiaceae bacterium | reverse complement strand
CGAAGATGCGCTCCATCAGCTTGTCGGCGTGCTTCATCTCGCCGATCGACTCGTCGTATTCCTTCTTCGCCAGGCGGTCGAAGCCCCAATGCTTGAGCATCCGGTAGTGCAGGAAGTACTGGTTCGTCGCGGTCAGCTCGTTCTTCAGCTGGGCGTTCAGGTGCACGATGACTTGCGGGTCGCTCTTCATGGGCTGGGGGTCCGGTCGCGGCATTCAACAGGAGAGGCCACGCCGCTATTATGATTGCAAATCGTTCGCATTAGCAACCGAGAGCCCCTGCTCCGGCTCGGCCCGCCCGGCCAGACCCAAATGAGAGACAATCTCATTTGCATCCGCATCCGCATGCAGGCCCGACCGCGATGACGACCCAGCTGCTGAATGAACTGCCGAACGGCGCCCACGCCACCGTGATGCGCGTGGTCGCGGGCTCGGCCGATGTCGACGGCGTCGCGCTGCGGCGCCTGGCCGAGATCGGCTTCATCCCGGGCGAGCCGGTGCAGCTGCTGCGCCGCGGCCCGGGCGGGCGCGAGCCGCTCGCGGTGCTGATCGGCGACACGCTGTTCGGCCTGCGGCTGCTCGAGGCGCAGTGCATCGAGGTCAGCACCGACGTGCCGGCCGCCTGAACGAATCGCCGCCATGGCGCCGACCTCGCCCTCGACCACCGCCACGCTGCCGTGGAGCGTCGCGCTCGTCGGCAACCCGAACTGCGGCAAGACGGCGCTGTTCAACCTGCTGACCGGCGCGCGCCAGAAGGTCGCGAACTACGCCGGCGTGACGGTCGAGCGCAAGATCGGCACGACGCGGCTGCCGAACGGCCGCAGCGTCTCGGTGATCGACCTGCCCGGCGCGTACAGCCTGACGCCGGCCACGCCCGACGAGCAGGTCACGCTCGAGGTGATCGAGGGCCGGCGTCGCGGCGAGGACGCGCCGGACGCGATCGTCGCCGTCGTCGACGCGACCAACCTGCGCATGAACCTGCGCCTCGTGCTCGAGCTCAAGCGGCTCGGCCGGCCGATGATGGTCGCGCTGAACATGGCCGACATGGCGCGCGCGCAGGGCCTGAACATCGATGTCGCCCGGCTCGCGGCCGAGCTCGGCTGCCCGGTCGTCGAGACGGTCGCGGTGCGCCACGACGGCCACGCGCAACTGGTGGCGCTGATCGAGCGCGAGGTCGCCGCGTTCGGCAGCGATGGCGCGACCGCGACGGCGCCGACCGCGTTCGCGCCGTCGTCGCCGGCCGAGCTGCAACGCGAGGTGCGGCGCATCCTCGCGCTGGTCGAGCCGGGCATCACCACCGAGGGTGCGAACGCGAAGCGCTTCCACCACCGGCTCGACGCGGTCGTGATGCACCCGGTGTGGGGGCTGGCGATCCTGGCGGTCGTGCTGTTCCTGATCTTCCAGGCGGTGTTCTCGTGGGCCAACGTGCCGATGGACGCGATCAAGGCCGCGATGGCCTGGCTCGGCGAGCAGGTCAGCGCGCACATGGACGACGGGCCGCTGCGCTCGCTGCTCGTCGACGGCGTGATCGCGGGCGCCGGCAGCGTCGTCGTGTTCCTGCCGCAGATCCTGATCCTGTTCTTCTTCATCCTCGTGCTCGAGGATTCGGGCTACCTGCCGCGCGCCGCGTTCCTGCTCGACAACGTGATGGGCCGGGTCGGCCTGTCGGGCCGCGCGTTCATCCCGCTGCTGTCGAGCTTCGCGTGCGCGATCCCCGGCATCATGGCCACGCGCACGATCGCGAGCTGGAAGGATCGCCTGGCGACGATCATGATCGCGCCGCTGATGACGTGCTCGGCGCGGCTGCCGGTCTATGCGCTGCTGATCGGCGCGTTCGTGCCCGACCGGCGCGTCGGCCTGTTCAACCTGCGCGGGCTGACCCTGTTCGCGCTGTACGTGGCCGGCGTGGTCTCGGCGATGGCCGTCGCGTGGGTATTCAAGCGGGTCTGGAACAAGAGCCGCTACCAGCCGCTGATGCTCGAGCTGCCGCCGTACCGCATGCCCGGTGCGCGCAACCTCGCGCTCGGCCTGCTCGAGCGCGCGCACATCTTCATGGCGCGCGTGGGCGGCATCATCTTCGCGCTGATGGTGATCCTGTGGTTCCTGTCGAGCTACCCCGCACCGCCCGAAGGCGCCTCGGGCCCGGCGATCCAGTACAGCATCGCCGGCGGGCTCGGCCAGGCGCTGCAGCACGTGTTCGCGCCGATCGGCTTCAACTGGCAGATCTGCGTCGCGCTGATCCCGGGTCTGGCCGCGCGCGAAGTCGCGGTCGCTTCGCTGGCGACGGTCTACGCGATGTCCGCCGCCGACGATGCGGCGACGGCGCAGCTCGGCGCAACGATCGCCGCGCAGTGGTCGCTGGCGACGGCGCTGTCGCTGCTGGTGTGGTACGTGTTCGCGCC
>DATMIN010000502.1:0-3021 GCA_035554275.1 Burkholderiaceae bacterium | reverse complement strand
CGACGGACGCGAGCTGCTGCTGCGGCGCCACGACGTCGCGGTGCAGCACGGCACGCGGCACGCGTGGCGAAACCGCAGCGACCAGCCCGCGACGATGCTGTTCGTGCTGATCGGAGCGACACGCGGGCGCTGAACGGCTGGCGACCCGGCCGGTGACGCGGCGGGCGCCTCAACGCCGAATCGACACGCCCGCCTTCGCCGCAGGGCGAAGGGCGATGCGCGAGCGGGCACCGCGGTGGGTGTCGGAGGGGCTTTCGCCGAAGCGGCGCCGGTAGGTCAGCGAGAAGTCTCCGGCATGCGCGAAGCAGTATTGCGCGGCGATGTCCTGCACCCGCAATTCGGAACTCGCCGGATCACGCAGCGCCGCTCTGGCGGCTTGCAAGCGCTGCTCCCGCAGCCACGCGGCCGGCCCCATCTGCCGCTCGCGCCGGAACGCATCGAACAAGGTGCGCCGCGACACCCCGCAGGCGCTGCACACGGCCGCGATGTCGAGCGGCACCTGCAGGTGTTCGATCAGGAACGCTTCGGCCCGCTTCACCAGGCTCGGGCTGCCGACCGGCGGCGTCGTTTCGTGCAGCCAGCGCGACATCGTGTGCCGATGCCGCGTCAACAGAAGCGCCGACATGCTGTCGGCCAGCGCCGTTTCGGAGAACCGCCGCGCACCGCTGCCCGCCGGCATGGCCGCGATGTTGGCGGCCAGCTTCAACAGCAGCGACCAGCTTTCCATGACCGAACGGTCCACGGGCGCATTCGATTCGAAGGGCAGCACACCCTGATGCGACCAGCCTGCGATGGCCGCCCAGCTGCGCAGGATCCGCTCTTCCTTGATCCGCAGCACGGTGACCTCGTAGCCGGCCGTCGAGTCGATCAAGGCCTGCCGCTGCGGATGCAACACCACGGGCCGCTCAGGACTCAGCCGGATCGAGTCTCCGCCAGCTTCGTGAAAGTCTGCGAAGCCGGACGTGGTCAGAAGAACGGTGTAGCAGTCGCGGGCCGCATCGTCGGTCCGCACCTGCACCCGGCCGCCCCACTTGAGCCCGAGCACCGACACGTCACCCAGCGGGCACTGCACCAGCCGGCAGTGGAAATCGCCCCGGCGATCGGTCGGATGCAGCTGATAGTCGCCGAAGATCGGCCGGCTTTGCTCGAACGCGTTTTCCAGGTCCGAGGTATCGGCGACAAGGCGCCCCGCCAGCGTGGCGTCCTGGTAGCAGATGACGGGTTGATGGGATTCCCACATGACGCATTCACGGTCGCAGTTCGTTCGGTGAACAGCTTACGCCTGGACCGCGGGTTCCAGCGTTCGCAAGGCCACTTCGACGTTGCGCTTCGTGCTTTCGATGTGCTTCGTCAGCAACTCGCAGGCCGCGGCGCGGTCGCGCTGTAGCGTCGCTTCCATGAGCTTCCTGTGCTCATCGCTCCGGCGTCTCGGGGTCATGCGGTGTCTCGCCGAGAACTGGCGATAACGCTCGGCCAGGTCGAACAGGCTGAAGCACCAGTTCAAATGCCGACGGGATGGGCACGCCGCCAGCAGTGCCACGTGATAGTCGCGGTGCAGCCCCTGCCACTCCTCGTTCAATGACGTCGACCCTTCACCGAAGCGCGACTCGACCTTCTCCAGCCGGTAGAAGGCCGCGACGATCGCGGCCTCCCAGCGGTCGTCGCCGTGCTCGATCGACTCGCCCAGCGCGGAAACCTCGAGCATCAGCCGCATTCGCGTGATGTCGGCGAGGTCCTCCGACGTCAGCGGCGGCACACGGAAACCGCGGCGCTCGTCGGAGCGGATCAAACCCTCCTGCGACAAGCGGCTGAGCGCCTCTCGCAGCGGACTGCTGGAGAATCCGTAGGCCGCCTGCAGCTCGTCCATCTTGAGCTTCGCGCCCGGCGGGAAGGTGCCGGCCAACACATCCGCGCGCAGACGTGCGAAGGCCTGGTCGGTCAGTGTTGAAGAAGGCTCGCTCATCACGCCGTTTTTTGCGTTAGTTCGGATTTGTGCATGGTACGCGCTACCCTGCCCGCCCCGCCCGACTCGGGGGCCACCGCCGATCCCGCCCGCAGCAGAAAATGCGACAACGCCGGGATCAGGACCAGCGCCCCGAGCATGTTCCACAGGAACATGAAGGCCAGCAGGATGCCCATGTCGGCCTGGAACTTGATGTCCGAGAAGGCCCAGGTGAGCACGCCCACGGCCAGCGTGAAGCCCGTCAGCAGGACCACGCGCCCGGTGAAGAGCAGCGCCTTGAAATAGGCCAGCGACAGCGTGTGCCCTTCCTTCAGCCGCGCCAGCATGACGCTCAGGATATAGAGCGCATAGTCGACGCCGATGCCCACGCCCAGCGCGATGACGGGCAGCGTGGCGACCTTGACGCCCATCCCCAGCGCCACCATCAACGCTTCGGCCAGCACGGACGTGAGCATCAGCGGAAGCACCGCCACGAGCACGGCGCGCCAGGAGCGGAAGGTGATGAAGCACAGCACCGTCACCGCCGCATAGACCAGCCACAGCATCTGGGTCCATGCCTGCTTGACGACGATGTTGGTCGCGGCCTCGACGCCGGCACTGCCGGCGGCAAGCTGGAACTGCGCCGCGGGCGTGTCGTGCCGGGCGGCGAACGCCTCGACTTCGTCGATGACGCGCTGCAGCGTCTGCGCCTTGTGATCCTTCAGGAAGACGTACAGCGAGAGCAGCGAGCAGGTCTGGTTGAACAGCTCGCGGGGCGCCCGGCTCTGGACCGCGCCCAGCGCGCTCTGGTTGGGCACCAGCTCGAACCATTTGAAGCTGCCTTCGTTGAAACCCACACCGGCGAGCTTGGACAGCGCTGCCATCGAGTTCGTCGCCTCCACGCCGGGCAGTTGCTCCAGCTGCCAGGCCAGGCGGTCGACGGTGACCAGCGTCGAGTAGGCCATGCACTGGTCCGTCGGCGTCTTGACCATCACGACCAGAATGTCGGAGCTGGCGGCGTAGTTCGCGACCATGAAGGCGTGGTCGCGGTTGTAGCGAGAGTCCGGGCGCAGCTCGGG
>DATMIN010000501.1:0-12607 GCA_035554275.1 Burkholderiaceae bacterium | reverse complement strand
GCGCTGCAGCGCCACGGCATCGGCGTCGTGCACGAGCTGCCCGGCGTCGGCGCGAATCTGCACGACCACGTCGACGTGGTGCAGGTCGTCGATGCGCCCGGCGTGACCGATCTGTTCGGCCTGTCGCTCGCCGGCGCGTGGCGCGTACTCGGTGGCATGCTCGAATGGCGGCGCGCGCGCACCGGCATGCTGACGACGAATTTCGCCGAGGCCGGCGGTTTCATCAAGAGCAGCGCCGATCAGCCGCGGCCCGACCTGCAACTGCACTTCGTGATCGGCAAGCTGATCGACCACGGCCGCAAGACGGTGTTCGGCCACGGCTACTCGTGCCACGTGTGCCTGCTGCGCCCGAAGAGCCGCGGCAGCCTCACCCTCGCGAGCGCCGACCCGCTCGCCGCGCCGCTGATCGACCCGGCCTTCCTCGCCGAGCCCGACGATCTCGCGCGCCTGGTGCGCGGCTTCCGGCTCATGCGCGAGATCCTCGCGCAGCCCGCGCTCGCGGCCCTGCGCGGCCGCGAGCTGCCGGCGTCGGCCAGCGCGCAAAGCGACGCGCAGATCGAGCAGTTCATCCGCAGCCACGCCGACACGATCTACCACCCGGTCGGCACCTGCCGCATAGGCCACGGGCCGCGCGCCGTGGTCGACGCGCAGCTGCGCGTGCACGGCGTGCAGGGGCTGCGCGTCGTCGACGCGTCGATCATGCCGAGCATCGTCGCCGGCAACACCAACGCGCCGGTGATCGCGATCGCCGAGAAGGCCGCCGACCTGATCAAGGCCGCGCGAGAATCGGCCGCATGAACGACGCCATCCGCAAGACCGCCGCCCCGTTCGGCACCTGGCCCTCGCCGGTGCGCGCCGAGACGATCGCCGGCGCGACGATCCGCCTCGGCCAGGCCGCGCTGCGCGGCGCCGACATCCTCTGGACCGAAGGCCGCCCGCAGGAACAGGGCCGCAACGTGCTCGTGCAGCGCCGCGCCGACGGTACGCTGAGCGAACTCAACCCGGCGCCGTTCAACGTGCGCACGCGCGCCCACGAGTACGGCGGCGGCGCGTTCGTCGCGTTGCCCGACGGCGCGGTCTTCAGCCACTACGACGACCAGCAGCTGTACCGCGTCGACGCCTCGGGCATGCCGAAGCAGCTCACGCACGACGCCGACCAGCGCTACGCCGACGCGCTGCACGACGCGCCGCGCCAGCGCCTGATCGCCGTGCGCGAAGACCATCGCGGCGGCGACATCGACGCGATCGCGACGCTGGTCGCGGTCGACCTCGCAAGCGGCGCCGTCGAGGTGCTCGCGCACGGCCACGAGTTCTTCGCGTCGCCCGCGCTCAGCCCCGACGGCCGCCGCCTCGCGTGGCTGAGCTGGGAGCACCCCGACATGCCGTGGGACGCGACCACGCTGTGGCTGGCCGAGATCGCTGCCGACGGCACGCTCGCCGCGCCGCAGCGCATCGCCGGCGGCGCAAGCGAGTCGGTGTTCCAGCCGATGTGGTCGCCGGCGGGCGAGCTGCACTTCGTCAGCGATCGCACCGGCTGGTGGAACCTGTACCGCTGGCGCGACGCCGACGATGGCGGCGCGGCCCGGCCGCTGCACCCGATGGACGCCGAGTTCGGCGTGCCGCAGTGGGCGTTCGGCATGAGCACCTACGGCTTCGATGCCAGCGGCCGCATCGTCTGCAGCTACCAGCAGGGCGGCGTCGCGCGCCTCGCGCTGCTCGCGCCCGACGGCGGCGCGTTCGAGACCCTCGAGCTGCCCTATTGCGCGATCGACGGGCTGCGCGTCGGCAGCGACTTCGCGGTCTTCATCGGCGCGACGCCGACGCAGCCGGGCGCGCTGGTGCGGCTCGACCTGCGCACCCGCGCCTGCGAGGTGCTGCGCGCGTCGAGCAGCGCATCGATCGACCCGGCAGGCGCGGCCGTCGCCGAGCCGCTGCGCTTCGCGACCGAAGGCGGCCTCGAGGCGCACGCGTTCTTCTACGCGCCGACGAGCGCGACGCACCGCGGCCTACCCGGCGAGCGGCCGCCGCTGATCGTGATGAGCCACGGCGGGCCGACCAGCTCGACCGATGCATCGTTCAAGTGGTCGATCCAGTTCTGGACCAGCCGCGGCTTCGGCGTCGTCGATGTCGACTACGGCGGCAGCAGCGGCCACGGCCGCGCCTACCGCGAGCGTCTGAACGGGCAATGGGGCGTCGTCGACGTCGACGACTGCGTCAACGCGGCGCGCCACCTGATCGCGCGCGGCGCTGCCGACCCGGATCGCGTCGTGATCCGCGGCGGCAGCGCGGGCGGCTACACGACGCTGTGCGCGCTGACCTTCCGGCGCTTCTTCAAGGCCGGCGCGAGCCACTACGGCATCGGCGACCTCGAAGCATTGGTGCGCGACACCCACAAGTTCGAGTCGCGCTACCTCGACCGGCTGATCGGCCCGTATCCGCAGGCGCGCTCGCTGTACCGCGCGCGCTCGCCGATCCACCACACCGAGCGGCTCGCGAGCCCGATGATCCTGTTGCAGGGCGCCGAGGACAAGGCGGTGCCGCCGGCGCAGGCGCAGACGATGTACGACGCGGTCGCGGCCAAGGGGCTGCCGGTGGCGTACCTGCTGTTCGAGGGCGAGCAGCACGGCTTTCGGCGCGCCGCGACGATCCGCCGCGCGCTCGAGGCGGAGCTGTACTTCTACGGCCGCGTGTTCGGCTTCGCGCCGGCAGATGCGATCGAGCCGGTCGAGATCCGCAACCTCGACGGGGCCACGTCACAACCTCCGCTTGCAACTTGACGCGTCTGCACACACGGCGCCCGCCGCTGCAGGCGCTAATGTCGCCGGCTCAAGACAGAGGACGGGACACATCGCAATGAAGTCGACATGGCGCACCGCCTGGCAAGGCCAGGACATCGTGGTCTTTCGCAACGAGACCGAGGTCGACCGATTGCATGCGCCGGCAATCGAGCGCGTCGTGCTGGTACACCGCGGCTCGGGCGAATCGCCCGGCGACCTGGTGCAGGCGCTGGTCGAGATCGGCGAGTCGTGCCTGATCTTCCCGGCCGACACCGGCTTCGCCGGGCGCGTCAATTTCGAGCGCCAGGCGTTCTGGGCCGACAAGTCGTGCGTCTACTGGGTCAACGAATCGCGCGCGCCGCTGCCGCTGCGGCTGCGCCGCGGGCGCTGGTTCTTCGGCCTCACAAACCCGGTGTTCACGCGCGTGCCGCGCACCGAGCTGGCGGCGCTGATCGAGCGCTGGCCGGTGCAGGGGCCGCAGACCTGGGAGCAGCGCAAGTGGCGCCGCATCGAGCTGAGCCGGCCGTTCGGCACCGAGCCCGATCACCCGCGCCTGCGCGCCTGAGCGAAACGCCCTTCCCCAAAAAAACAAACCCGGCCGAGGCCGGGTTTGTCGTCTTCAGAGCGTGAACTCAGGCGGCCGGCTTGGCGGCAGCCTTCTTCTTGGTTGCCTTCTTGGCGGCGGTCTTCTTGGCCGGCACGTCCTTCTTCGCCTCTTCCTTCTTCGCCATCGGCGCGGCCGGGGCGGCAGCGGCGGCGGGCGCCGAAGCCTGGGCGAAGGCGCCCATCGAGAAGGCGGAGGCGATCAGCACGGCGATCAGTTTCTTCATGGTGTGTTGTTCCTGCAGGGAATGTGGAGTGAAAGAGCGATTGCTCGGGTGAGACAACGCGGGCCGCGATTCGCCGGTTGACGGCGCCGCCGTGTGACGCTGTGAATTAGGTCGCGCGCGCCGACTCAGGCGAACGGCCCTTCGCGCAGCCACTTCGTCGCGACCCACTTCTCGCCGTCGACGACCGGCGCGCCGCCGTGCAGCGTCTTGGTCACCGGGTGCGCGCGGTCGTAGCTGAAGAAGACGGCGTTGCCGCGCACCGGCGCCACGTCGAACTGCACGTCGGGGAACACCGTCGCCCCGCCCTGCGCCGGCGTGTTCAGGTAGCACACCAGCGAGGCGACACGCTGGCCGCCGCGGCGCAGGATCGTCGGCGTGCCCGAATGCGCCGGGTCGAAATAGTCGTAGTGCGGCCGGTACTCGGCCCCGGGGCCGTAGCGCAGCACCTGCAGGCCCTCGCCGTTCTCGAGCGGCCAGCCGAGCAACGCCGCCATGCGCGCCTCGATCCGCGCGACGACTTCATGCTCGCCGCGCTCGAAGAACATGCCCTGGCTGGTGCGCGCCTCGTTGACCTCGCTCGAGCCGGTCTCGGTCTGCACGGTCTCGGAGCGCGACAGCCGGGTGCGCGCCAGCGCGATCATCTCGTCGCATTCGGCGTCGGACAAAAGATCGCCGAACACGACGATGCGCGGCGCCTGCAGGTTGACCAGCACCTTGACCTCGCGGTCGGCGGCCCAGACCGCCGTGCGCGTGCCGTGCGGCAGCGGCTCGGGCACCTTGACGGGGGGCGGCAGGTTAGCGTCTCGGGTCTTCTGGTCGAGGTAGCCAGTCAGCACCTCTTCGAGCGCGGCAATCGCGGAATCCTCGTTCCAGCCGCTGGCCAACATCGACTGCAGCACCGCCTCGGGTTTGTGGCCGGCGGTGGCCTGTTCGATGATCCACGCGCGCAGTTCGGGCGTGATCGGCTGCTTCTCGCTCATGGCGAAGCATTTTGCCGGATCGCGCCGATGCGCCGATCCGCCCGGCGCAGCGTGGGTGCCGGTGGCCTGCGGTTACTTCGCCGGCGCGCCGTCGTTCGCGTCGCGGGCCTTTTGCGCCACGCGCTCGACCGTGTCGCTGACCGGCCTGGCCGAGCTGTCGAGGCTCTTCGCCGAGAGCTCCGCCGGCATGGGTGCCGGCTGGCAGGCCGCGACCGCGAGTGCGAGGGTGGCGGCGAACACGTAGAGCACGTTGCGGGGGCTGAGCATGGCGGCTTCCTCGAGGGGTGGCGGGCGGCGGGTGGATCGTTCGTTCGTCGCCAGGCGACTGTAGAGACGCGCACATTACCCGTCGCTCGGACGCCGACGTGACAGGCTGTGAGTGGCCTCCTACCGCGGAAGCAATTGGTCACCGGAAGTCGCGGCTGCGGCTCGCCAGGCCCTGCAACAGCGCGGTGTGGTCGATCGCCTTCATCACCACCAGGTGCATCACCGCGCCGTCGTCGGCGTCGCCCGCGCTGCCTTCCTGGCGCTGCCAGCGGCCGAACAGCGTCAGCAGCCGCGCCGCGAGCAGCGGCCGGCGCTGGGTCTCGACGACGGCTGGCCAGACGATCGCGTTGACGCTGCCGGTGTCGTCTTCGAGGGTGACGAACATCGTGCCCTTCGCCGTCTCGGGCCGCTGCCGGTGCGTGACGATGCCGCTGGCGCGCGCCAGGCGCCCGTTCGGGTAGGTGCGCAGCACCGCGGCGGGCTGGACGCGGAACGCCGCGAGCTGCTCGCGCAGCAGCGCGACCGGATGGCGGCCGAGCGTCAGCCCGAGCGCGCGGTAGTCGGCGAGCGTCTCCTCGGCCTCGGCCGGCGCGGGCCGCACGACCGTGGCCTCGACCACGCCGCTCGCGCGCAGCAGCGCGGTCGCTCGCGTGTCGATGCCGGCCACCGCCCATGCGGCCTGGTGGCGATGGCCGGTGAGCGCGCGCAGCGCATCGGCGCCGGCCAGGCACTGCAGCTCGTGCGCGTTCAGCGCGGCGCGGCGCGCCAGGTCTTCGATGCCGTCGAACGCGGCCACCGCGCGCGCCGCGACGATGCGCTGCGCGGCCGCGGCCGAGAGGCCGCCGATGCGGTCGAGCCCGAGCCGCACCGGGTGCAGCGGCGTGCCCTGCAGCGGCAGCGGTGGCGTCGGTGCGGCGACGCCGCTGGACGCTGCGCCCGCCTCGAGCGTGCTCTCGACGCCGCTCGCCGTCACGTCGACCGGCCGCACCTGAACGCCGTGGGCGCGCGCGTCGCGCACCAGCTGCGCCGGCGCGTAGAAGCCCATCGGCTGGCTGTTGAGCAGCGCGGCGAGGAACGCGTCGGGGTGGTGGCGCTTGATCCAGCAGCTCGCGTACGCGAGCTGCGCGAAGCCGGCGGCGTGGCTCTCGGGGAAGCCGTATTCGCCGAAGCCCTCGATCTGCTTGAAGATGCGCTCGGCGAACTCGGGGTCGTAGCCCTTGTCGATCATGCGGCCGACGAGCCGGTCGTGGTGGTGGCCGAGCCCGCCCTTGCGCTTCCACGCCGCCATCGAGCGGCGCAGCGCATCGGCCTCGCCGGGCGTGTACTCGGCGGCGATCATCGCGATCTGCATCACCTGTTCCTGGAAGATCGGCACGCCCTTCGTGCGCTGCAGCGCCGGGCGCAGCGCCGCGGGGTAGTCGATCTGGTGGTCTTCGAGGGCGCGGTTCTTCAGGTACGGGTGCACCATGCCGCCCTGGATCGGCCCGGGCCGCACGATCGCGACCTCGACCACCAGGTCGTAGTAGGTGCGCGGCTTCAGGCGCGGCAGCATGCTCATCTGCGCGCGGCTCTCGATCTGGAAGGTGCCGACGGTGTCGGCCTGGCAGATCATGTCGTAGGTGGCCGGCTCCTCGCGCGGCACGTCCTGCATGCGCAGCTCGCGGCCGAGCTTGGCGCCGATGAACTCGAGCGCACGCCGCAATGCGCTGAGCATGCCGAGCGCGAGGATGTCGACCTTGATCAGGCGCAGCTCGTCGAGATCGTCCTTGTCCCACTGCACGACGCTGCGGTCTTCCATCGCGGCGTTCTCGACCGGCACCAGCTGCTCGATCTGCTCGCGCGCGATCACGAAGCCGCCGGGGTGCTGGCTCAGGTGGCGCGGGAAGTTGATCAGCTGCTGCGTGAGCGCGATCCACAGCCGGGTCAGCGGCGCTTGCGGCTCGAAACCGGCATCGCGCAAGCGGTCGGTGTCGATGTTGCGGCCGCCGAACCCGGCGCCGGGCCGTCCCAAGCCGGGTTCGCTCCCCTCGGGGGGTGGCGCCGCAGGCGCCTGGGGGCTGTCATCCCACCAATGCATGCTCTTCGTCAGCAGCTCGATGCGCTGCAGATCCATGCCGAGGGCGCGGCCCACGTCGCGCAGCGCCGAGCGCGCGCGGTAGCAGATCACCACCGCGGTCAGCGCGGTGCGGTGCCGGCCGTACTTGCCGTAGATGTACTGGATCACCTCTTCGCGGCGCTGGTGCTCGAAGTCGATGTCGATGTCGGGCGGCTCGTTGCGCTCGGCACTGACGAAGCGCTCGAACAGCAGCGTCGCCTCTTCCGGGTTGACCTCGGTGACGCCGAGGCAGTAGCACACCATCGAGTTGGCCGCACTGCCGCGCCCCTGGCACAGGATCTTCTGCGCGCGCGCCCAGCGCACGATGTCGGCCACGGTCAGGAAGTAGGCTTCGTACTTGAGCTGCTCGATCAGCGCCAGTTCCTTCTCGATCTGCGGCAGCCAGCGATCTGCCACCGCGCGATCGGGAAAGCGATCGGCCAGCCCCGCGTGGGCCAGCGCGCGCAAATGGCCGATCGGCGTGCACCCTTCGGGCACCACCTCGCGCGGGTACTCGTACTTCAATTCGCTCAGCGAGAAACTGCATCGCCCCGCCAGCGCCAGCGTGTTCTCGAGCCACACCGGCTCGTACAGCCGGGCCAGCCGCGTGCGCGAGCGCAGGTGCTGCTCGGCATTCGATTCGAGCCCGAGGCCGCACTCGGCGACCGGCCGCTTCAGCCGCGTGGCGCCGAGCACGTCCTGCAGCGGCTTGCGCGAGCGCACGTGCATCAGCACGTCGCCGGCGGCGACGATCGGCAGCCCGGTGACCTGCGCGACGCGGCGCACCACCTCCACCAATTCATCGTCGCCGGGCCGGCGCAGCAGCGAGATCGCGAGCGCCGCGCGATCCCGGAACCACGTCTTCAACCACACCGCGTGCGCGAACACGGTCTCGAACGGTTGCGACGCCTCGGGCGCCAGCAGCGCCAGGCATTCGGGCAGGCCGGCGAGCGTCGGCGCGTTCGGCACCTTGCCCTCGATGTCGCCCGGGTGCGCGAGGTAGCTGCCCTTCGGCGCGCGGCGCCGCGCGATCGTGATCCAGTGCGACAGGTTCCCGTAGCCGCGGCGCGTCTGCGCGAGCAGCACGAGGCGCGCGTGCGGCGTCTGAGGCTGTGTCTTGACGTCGCCGGCCGGCGGCAGCGTCAGCCGCATCTCGGCACCGACGATCAGCGGCAGCCCGGTCTCGCGCGCCGCCACATGCGCACGCACCACGCCGGCGACCGAGCACTCGTCGGTGATCGCCAGCGCCGCGTAACCCAGCGCCTTCGCCCGCTCGACCAGCTCGGCCGGGTGCGACGCGCCGGTCAGGAAGCTGAAGTTGCTGCGGCAGTGCAGTTCGGCGTAGCCGGGCAGCCTGGGCCCGCGTGAGACGGCGGTAGGCACGGCTTACCGCGGGCTCTGTTGCCGACGGCTCCGACGCGCCATCACGATGCGACAGACCCCACGGGCAGCACATCGAGCGGGCTGCGCACCGCACCACCGCCGAGCTTGAGCACATGGGTGTAGATCATGGTGGTACTCACGTCGGCGTGACCGAGCAGCTCCTGCACGGTGCGGATGTCGTAGCCGGCCAGCAGCAGATGGGTGGCAAACGAGTGGCGCAACGTGTGGGGCGTGGCGGGCTTGTCGATGCCCGCGGCCTCGACCGCGCGCTTGAAGGCGCGCTGGAAGGTCTGGTCGACGACGTGGTGGCGGCGCGGCCCGCGCTCGCCGGCCGGCGCACGCGGATCGACCGACAACTCGGCCTGCGCGAACACCCAGAACCAGCCCCAGGCCAACGGCGCCCGCGGGTACTTGCGTGCCAGCGCGTCCGGCAGGTACACGCCCGGCCGGGCGGCTGCGCGATCGGCCTTCCACAGCGCGCACTGGGCTGCGAGCTGCTCGCGCAGCGGTGCTTCGAGAGTGGCGGGCAGCATCACCACCCGGTCCTTGCCGCCCTTGCCGTCACGCACGATGATCGCGCGGCGGTCGAAGTCCACATCCTTGACGCGCAGGCGGATGCCTTCCATCAAGCGCATCCCGGTGCCATACAGCAGTTGTGCGAGCAGGCGGTGCGGTGCGGCGATGCACCGCATCAACCGCGCCACCTCGTCGTGCGTCAGCACCACCGGCAGCCGCGCCTGGCGCTTCGGGCGGCCGATCTCGGCGAGCCAGGGCAGATCCTGGCGCAGCACCTGCTGGTAGAGGAACAGCAGCGCCGACAGGGCCTGCTTGTGCGTGGCCGGCGCCACGGCGCGCTCATTGGCCAGCCACGTCAGGAACGACTCGACCTCCGGACGCGCGAGCGCGGCAGGGTGGCGCAAGCCGTGATAGCGCACGAACGCACGCACCCAGTACACATAGGCCTGCTCGGTGCGCAGGCTGTAGTGGCGGTAGCGAATCTGCGCGCGCAGAGCGTCGAGCAGGCGCAGCGGCGGTGTATCGGGATCTTTGGCCGGGACGGAACCGGGGCCCGGGCCAGCATCGCAATGATCGGGTTCCATGGCATTTCAGTTCGTTTGCCGTGTTGATCACAACGCAGCAGGCGCAGTATGACTGGATGGATATCCAGTGTTCTGAATATATACAGCTCTTGCGCCACTGGCAACACGAGCGCGCCACCGCGTGACGGAGTGCGCAAAGGACCGCCACCAGCGCGGCGCGCCGGTCGGTAGAGTGATCGCGTGTACCGCTTCGCCTGCCGCTCCCGATGATCCGCGCGCCTCGTCTCGACCCTTCACCATCCGACTGCGCCGCGCGTCGTCGCGCCACGCCATGGCGATGAGCGGCGCGATCGGCCTGGCCGCGGCGCTGCTGCTGGTGGCCGGCGGCGGCCTCAGCGCCGCGTGGTGGATGCGGCGGCGCGCGCCCGCGCACGCCGCGGGCCGCGATGCCGGCGGCGCTCAACGCTTCGAGGGGATGACCTCGCGCGACATCGAGGCGCTCGTCGCCGAGGCGCTGCGCAAGCAGGGCTACGAGCAGGTCGCGGCGCGCGCCGGCGAGCTGATGCTGCGGCGCGAGCGCGAAACCTATTTGCTCGACTGCCGGCACTGGCAATCGCAGAAGGTCGGCGTCGCCGAAGTAGACGCGTTAGCGCGCTCGATGAAGGTGCGCGGCGCCGGGGCCGGCTTCATGCTCTCGGGCGGACGCTTCGCGCGCGAGGCGATCACCTTCGCCGCGGCCTGCAACGTGCGCCTGATCGACGGCGCCGGGTTGCGCGGGCTGGTCGCGAAGGCGCAGGCGGCCTCGGGCAAGCGCTGACGCGTCGCAGCGTCAATGCGGCGAGCCGCCTGCGAGCCGCGCGCTCAGCGGCCGAAATGCTCGTGCACGTCGCGCACCAGCGGCGCGACGACGACCGCCTGAAACGCCTCGGTGCGGGTGAAGCGCCGCAGCACCTCGCCCAGCGATCGCGGGCTGCCTTTCGGCTGAAAGCGGGTCACCGCATCGAAGGTCACGGTGCCTTCGCGATAGAGCACATACAGGCTGAACCAGCGCCGCGCGCCCAGGCGCAGCGCGCACAACTGCACCAGCACCGTGTTCGGCAATCCGTCGACGAACAACGTGAGCAGCGCCAGCTGCTCGGTCGACACGAGGACGCGGGGTTCGACGGGATTCGGGTCGGCGGCGGCCATGGCGGGGACGGTGTGCTGCGCTGTCCCACTGTGCCGCGCGGCGACCGCGGCGATCGCCGAAACAGCGCCGATCCGGATCAGCTGATCGACGGATTGCGGTCGTCAGCAGCGCCGCGTCACCGCGGCGCGCCCCAATGCCCGAGATCTGTCCCGCCGACAGGTGGTTGGCGGCACGCCAGCAGGCGTGCATGCGGTTGCGCAGGTCGAGCGAGGGGGTGACAGTCATGGTGGCCCCGGGTTCGATGTCAGCAGTTGCCAGGCGTGACGGGCCGCGACCCATTCTTCCGCCGCCGGCTCGATCAAGACCTCGACGCGGCTCGCCGCGCTCGAGATCGTGGGCGCGTGCGCGCGGTTCGCCGCCGCGTCGACGCCGACACCCAGGTGGTCGAGCGCCGAGCAGACACGGCGCCGGATCTCGGCGTTGTGCTCGCCGATGCCGGCGGTGAACACCAGCATGTCGAGCCCGCCGAGCGCGGCCGTGAGCGCGCCGATCTCGCGCACGATCCGCCGCACGTACATCTCCAGCGCCAGCCGCACGCGCTCGTCGCCTTGCTCGTGCTCGAGCAGCACGCGCGGGTCGCCCGACACGCCGGAGACGCCCGTCAACCCGGCCTCGTGATACAGCAGCTGGCTCACCTGCGCCGGCGTCATTCCGTCGACTTGCAGCAGATGCAGCACCGCGCCGGGATCGAGCGACCCGCAACGCGTGCCCATCATCAGCCCGTCGAGTGCCGAGAAGCCCATCGTCGTGCTCACGCTTCGCAGGTCGCGCAGCGCGCACAGGCTCGCGCCACTGCCGAGGTGCGCGACGATCAGCCGTGCGGGCGCCGCGGCGCCGCGGCGTTCCTTCAGCACGATCGCCTGGTACTCGTACGACAGGCCGTGAAAACCGTAGCGTCGCAGCCCGCGATCGAACGCTTCGCGCGGCAGCGGCAGCATCTGCTCCGCCAGCGGCATCGTCTGGTGGAAGGCGGTGTCGAAGCAGGCCACCTGCGGCAGCGCGGGGCTGATCTGCAGCAGCAGCTCGATCGCGTCGAGCGCCGGCCGCTGGTGCAGCGGCGCGAGCGGCGTGCAGGCGCGCAGATCGTCGAGCACTTCGCGGTCGACGCGCACCGGGGTCAGGTGCCGCGTGCCGCCATGCACGACGCGGTGCGCGACCGCGCGCAGCGCGCCGCCGCCGAGCTGGCGATCGAGCCGCTCGCGGATCGCCAACAGCGCGCGGTGTGCGGTGTTGTCGTGACCCGGCTGAAGCGGCTCGGGACCGGCGCCGCTGTGTTCGATCGTCGGCGCGGGGCCATGCAGGTCCTCGACCTTGCCCTGCCACACCGCGGCGCGTTGAACGCCGCCGGCGAACGCTTCAAACAGCGCGAACTTGATGCTCGACGAGCCGCAGTTCAGCGCAAGGATCAGATCGGCCATTCGGTGCAGTGTGCGCCCGATTTGGCTCGAGCCCGATCACGCAGGGCCAGTGGTTGCTTGTTGTCTGGCGGAGCCGGAGGGTTCCGCTGTGAGGAGGTGAGTTCGCATCATGACCCGCCATGATGCAAAACAGCGACCGCCCCTCGCGCTTCGCCGCCATGCCCGGCGAGATGAAGATCCCGCCCGCGTACCTCTACCCGGACACGCCGGTGCAGCCGATGACGCGCTGGCTGGTTCGCATGGTCGTCGAGGGCGAAGACGCGTGTGAGCGCTGGCGCCACGACGCCCACGTCTGGGCCTACTCGTCGGTCGACGCGGTCGGCCGCGCGCGGGTCGACTTCTACGGCACGTGGGCCACGGCCGCCGATCGCGCGCGGCTGCCGCTGCGCGTGCTCGAGGTGCTGCAGGTGGCGATATGAGCCGCGCCGTGCCGATCGATCCGAAGCTGCCGCGCAACTTCGACAACACGCCCAACGAAGACCGGCCGGCGTCGCACCAGCGCTGGTGGAACCGGCCCTTCATCGTCACCGAGACCATCGAGCAGCTCGAGGCATGGGCCGCGGGCCGCACTGACGAGTACGCCGACAAGTTCCGCGCCGAGACCTTCCCCGCGTGGCGGGCCGAGTGG
>DATMIN010000500.1:0-2100 GCA_035554275.1 Burkholderiaceae bacterium | reverse complement strand
TGATGAGCGAAGACGGGTTGTCGTCAAGCACGACCGGGTTGCCGGCAAGGGTCGGCATGTACGGGGTGAAGCCCTTGGCGTCGAACCCATGACAGCTCGCGCAAGCACTGGCGTAGACGTTACCGCCGGGTTGCGCTGAGGGCCCGTTCAGCTGCACCGTCGTTGCATTGTCATAGGCGACAGGCCGCTCGGTGGACGTCGCCGGCAACGATTTCAAATAGCTCGCGATGGCATCGATGTCGCTGTCCGACAAGTAGGACGTGGAGTTGTTGACGACCTCGATCATCGACCCGAACGCGGTACCGACGCGGTTGTGGCCATGCTTGAGAAACTCGCCGATGTCCTGCTTCGACCAGGTGCCAAGACCGGTCCGCATGTCGCCGCGCAGACTTGACGCGTACCACGCGTCGAGCTCTGTCCCGGCGAGATAGTTCGCGTTGCTGTCGTCGAGCGCCTTTTCCTGCATGCCAATGCCGCGCGGGGTGTGGCAGGCGCCGCAATGGCCGGGGCCCTGGACCAGATAGGCGCCGCGATTCCACGCCGCATCGTGCTCCGGCTTGGCGACATAGGCGCCGCTCGGGGCGAAGAAAAAATTCCAGAAAGCCAGCGGCCAGCGGACGCTGAGCCCTGCCGGAATCTCGCTCTTCAAGTTCGCCTGATTGACGGGAGGCACCTGCTTCATGAAAAAGCGGTAGAGCGCCACCACGTCGGCGTCGCTGAGTTTGGCGTAGGACGGATAAGGCATCGCCGGATAGAGCCGGTGACCGTCCTTGGCGATGCCCTGCCGCAGCGCGAGATCAAAATCGGCAAGACTGTATTGACCGATGCCGGTCTCGGGATCCGGCGTGATATTGGTCGAGTAGATGGCGCCGAGCGGCGTGCCCATCTTGAGGCCGCCGGCGAACGCCTTGCCGCCAGGAATGGAGTGGCAGGCGACGCAGTCGGCGGCCCGCGCCGAATATTCGTCGCCACTCTGCGGGGGACCGGCGCTTTCGGCGCCTCGCAGCGGTGACTCGTGATTTGCCGCCAGCACGAGGAAGGCGAATATCCCGCCCGCACACAGCAAGATCAGCGCGCCGAAAAAGACCGCCCTCAAAACTCGGCGCCCGGTGGGCCGTCGAACCGCCGCTTCCACAGACTGCGGGCGCATCGGCTAACCCAACCCAGCGAGATCGGCGTCCACGATCGGCAGCGTACGAATGCGCTTGCCCGTTGCGGCGAAGATCGCATTCGCCACCGCGGGGGCGATCGGCGGGACGGCTGGCTCGCCCGCGCCGCCCCAGATGTCGCCACCACTGGGCACCAGATGCACGTCGATCTTCGGCGCTTCGGCAAGGCGCACCATGCGGTAGGTGTCGAAATTGCCTTGGACCGCGGCGCCGTTCTTGATCGTGATCTTGCCGTACAGCGCGGCCGTCAAACCGAAGATCACGGAGCCCTCCGCTTGCTCGACGATGGTCTGCGGATTGACCATGTGGCGGGTGTCGAGCGCGACTGTCACTCGATTGACCTTCACCTCGCCGTTCGGGGTCACCGTCACCTCCGCGACCTCTGCACAGATGCTGTCCATGACACCGCAAATGGCGATGCCGCGCCCGCTGCCTTTCGGCAGCGGCTTGCCCCAATCGCCTTTCTCGGCGGCCGTGTCCAGCACCCTGAGCCAGTCCGGCTTGCGTTCGAGAAGCTTGCGCCGCAGGCGATAGGGATCGAGACGGCTCGCCGAGGCGATCTCGTCGAGGAAGCTCTCGACGGCGAAAACGTTCTGATTGGAGCCGGGCGCGCGATAGAACCACACCGGCACGTGGGTGTTCCTGATGTGCAACTCCACGCGCATGTTCGGGACGTTGTAGCCGATGCCCACCAGGCCCTCGATGGCCGGCGGCTCGGCCTGGTCGGGCGGGAACGGAACCCCGTACGACTTCAAGATCGATGAGGTGACGAGGCGCGCCGACAAGGCTGTCGGTATGCCGTCGGAGCCGGTCGCCGCCTTGAAAGCGACCACGGCATGCGGACGAAACTTGTCCTGGCGGGTGTCCTCTTCTCGCGTCCAGATCAGCTTGACCGGGCGCTTGACGACCTTCGCGATGGCGATGGCCTGCG
>DATMIN010000499.1:0-4058 GCA_035554275.1 Burkholderiaceae bacterium | reverse complement strand
TTGCGCGCCGTTCGCCTACGACAAGGTCGACGCGAACGCCGGCGGCGCGCTGCGCAGCGTCTCGATCGGCTACTTCAGCGCGCCCGAGGACGCGATGGAGTCGCCGCCGCTGATGCAGCCCTGGGCCCGGCAGGCGCTCGCCGCGGCGCTGCGCGCCAGGGCCGCGAAGCCGCCGGCGGCCAGCCCGGCCAAGAAGGCCAGGCCGCGCAAGGGCTCGGCCAGCAAGGCGCCGAGGAAGGCCTGACGCCGCGGCGACCAGCGCACGGTGACTTCGTCGCCGGCGTGCGCGGCCTCGATCACCGCGTGATCGCGCGGCGACAGCCGCACGCGGGTGCCCGGGTCGATGAAGTGGTCACCGAGATCGCTGTCGCGCGTCAGCCAGACCTGGCCGGCGAGGATGACCAGCTCACCACCGCGCGGGCCGAGGCGCGCCGCCTCGCCGGAACGGACCTGGAACGTGCCACCGTGGAACCATTGCGATTGCGTATTCATCATCAATCTCCTTCGAGTGTGCGTCTATGATCGGCGAACTCGTACAGGTAATCCAATGAAACCGGCGTCGGTCATTGATGCGGATTTGATATGAACGATCGAACCCGCCGGGCGCTCCCGCTCGGCAACCTGCGCGCGTTCGAGGCGGTGGCGCGCCGGCTCAGCTTCAGCGACGCGGCCGAGGAGCTGTTCGTCACGCAGTCGGCGATCAGCCGCCAGATCAAGGGCCTCGAAGACGAGCTCGGGGCCGCGCTGTTCGTGCGCGGCACGCGCCACGTCGAGCTGACGCAGAGCGGCCAGACGCTGCTGCGCGCCGTCGACCCCGGCCTGTCGAAGCTCGACGCGGCGGTGCGGCTGATCCGCGCGGCGCGCAGCCGCAAGCGCGTCAGCGTCACCACCTTCGCGTCGTTCGGGTCGCTGTGGCTGCTGCCGCGGATCGAGGCGTTCCAGCGCGAGCACCCCGACATCGACATCCGCGTTTCGGCCGCCGACGCGATCGCCGATCTCGACGACCCCGAGCTCGACCTCGCGCTGCGCTACTGCAGCCCGGCGCAGGCGCCAGCCGGCGCGATCCGCCTGTTCGGCGAGGTGCTGACGCCGGTGGTCAGCCGCTCGATGGCCGAGCAGATCCGCCTCGGCCACGCGCCGCCGCTGTCGCGCCCGGCCGATCTGGTGCAGCACACGCTCGCCGAGGAAGACGACAACAAGACCAGCACCGAGTACCTGAGCTGGCGCCGCTGGCTCGGCCTGCACGGCCAGCCGGGCCTGCAGCCGAAGCGCTGGCTGTACCTGAACTTCACCTACCAGCAGGTCCAGGCGGCACTGGCCGGCCACGGCGTGGCGCTGGCGCGGGTCGCGCTGGTGTTCGAGGCGCTGCAGCGCGGCGAGCTGGTCGAACCGTTCGGCGCCGAAGGAAGGATGGACAGCCCGTACATGTACTGGCTGGTCGCCGCGCCGGGCAGCCGCGGCCGGCCCGAGGTCGGCCAGTTCTGCGACTGGGTGCTGGCGCAGGCAGCCGACACCCGCCGCGCGGTCGGCGAAACCGAAGCCGCCGGCTGAGGCGCGTCAGACGACGCCGGCTTCGGTGACGATGAGCGTCAGGCGCTGATCGTGCGGCTGCGGCGCGAACTCGGCTTCGGCTTGGTCGAGCCGCGAGAACGCCCAGGCCACGCCGATGCTGGTGACGCCGGGGTGCGCCGCGAGCCAGCGGTCGAAGTAGCCGCCGCCGTAGCCGAGCCGGTGGCCGGCGGCGGTGAAGCCGACGCAGGGCACCAGCACCACGTCGGGCACGACCTCCGGGCCATCAGCCGTCGCGAGGCCGCAGTCGTCGCGGGCCCGCGGTGCGGCGCCGTCCCACGTGCGGTAATGCAGGCGAATCGTCGGCCGCTCGGAATAGGGCAACGCGAGCCGTGTTGTTGCAACGATCGGGTCGGCGAGCAGGGCGGCCGCTGCGTTAAATTCGCACCGATGCGGCCAATACAGACCCAGCAGTTGCGGCTCCAGTGCCGATAACACGTCCCTCAGGTGGCGCGTCAGCGCGTCGCCGGCGGCGCTCGACGCCGCTGCATCGGCAGCAAACGCTTCCCGCTGCGCCAGCAGCCGCCGGCGCATCAAGGCCCGCGGCGACGCGGCGGTGGGTGACGGTGCGTTCAAGATGGGCTTGAGATGAGGCCGAACCCGACAGCGATTCGCGAACCAGTATATGAGCCGCCCCGCCGGCGCCGCGGCGCGTGGCGGGCGGCGCTCGCGCTGGCGATCGGGCTGGCCGCGGCGATCCCGATCGTCCACGCCCAGGCGCCCGCGCAGCCCGGCGACTCGCTGATCGTCGACGCCCGCGAGGCGCTGCGCAAGAAGGACCGCGCCCGCCTCATCGAGCTGCGCAGCGCCGCCGCCGCGGTGCGCTCGCCGCTGGCGATGTGGCCCGACTACTGGGAGCTGACGAACCGCATCGGCGAGGTCCAGCAGGCCGAGGTCAACGAATTCGAGGCACGCTGGCCCGGCACCTATGTCGAAGACCGGTTCCGCAACGACTGGCTGCTCGAGCTCGGCCGGCGCCGCGACTGGGCCAACTTCGCCGCCGAGTACCCGCGCTTTCGCATGAACGACGACCGCGAGGTCAGCTGCTACGCGCTGCTCGTCGAGCAGCAGGCCGCCGGCAGCGACGTGCGCGAGCGTGCCCTGGCCGCCTGGCTCGCGCAGCGTGAGGCCGACGACGGCTGCGCGCTGCTCGCCGCGACGCTCGTCGACGCGAAGCAGTTCAGCGCTGCCGACGTCTGGCGCAAGGCGCGCTTCGCGATCGACGCCGGCCGCCTGCGCGCGGCGCGCCAGGCCGCGGCGCTGGTCAGCATCGGCGCGGCCACCGCGGTCGGCGAGCTGGTCGACAACCCGGCGCGCTATCTGGCCCGCAGCGCCTCGGTCGCGAACCGCAGCGGCGCCGAGCTGACCACACTCGCGCTGATGCGCATGGCCTCGAACGACGCCGACGCGGCCGCCGGCCAGCTCGACGCGCGCTGGGATCGCGCGCTGCCGGCCGACCTGGCGGCGTGGGCCTGGGCCTCGGTCGGCAAGCAGGCGGCGATCAAGCTGCAGCCCGAGGCCGCCGATCACTTCCAGCGCGCTGCGCAGCGCTCGGCCAAGGCCGGCCGCGAGCTCGACTGGCCCGACGACACGCTGGCGTGGAAGGCGCGCGCCGCGCTGCGCGCCGACAACGGCAAGGCGCGCTGGCAGCCGGTGGTGCAGGCGATCAACGCGATGGGCGCGACCGAGCAGCGCGACCCGGCGTGGGTCTACTGGAAGGCACGCGCGCTGTCGGCCCTCGCCGCCGATTCGCAGGACGGCGACTCGATGCGCAAGCTCGCACGCGAGCAGATGGCCGGCATCGCCGACCAGATCAGTTTCTACGCCGCGCTCGCGGCCGAGCAGCTCGGCCAGCCGGTCTACCTGCCGCCGCGCCCGGCGCCGCTGACGCCCGAGGAGCGCGACGCGGCGCTGCGTCATCCAGGCCTCGCGCGCGGGCTGCAGCTGATCGCGATCGGCCTGCGCAACGAGGGCGTGCGCGAGTGGAACTACTCGATCCGCGGCATGAGCGACCGCGAACTGCTCGCCGCCGCGCAGCTCGCCTGCGACCGCGAGGTCTGGGACCGCTGCATCAACACCAGCGACCGCACCCGTGGCGAGATCGACATGGCGCAGCGCTTCCCGATGCCGTTCCGTGCCGAGGTGGTGGCGCGCGCCGGCGAGATCGGCCTCGACCCGGCCTATGTGTACGGCCTGATCCGCCAGGAGTCGCGCTTCGTGATGGACGCGCGCTCTAACGTCGGCGCTTCCGGTCTGATGCAGATCATGCCGGCCACCGCGCGCTGGACCGCGAAGAAGATCGGCCTGCCGTACAGCGCCGAACTGATCACCGATCGCGATACCAACCTGCGCCTTGGCGCCAACTACCTGAAGCTCGTGCTCGACGACTTCAGCGGCTCGCAGGCGCTGGCCGCCGCGGCCTACAACGCCGGGCCGTCGCGCTCGCGGCGCTGGCGCGACGGCCCGGTGCTCGACCCGGCGGTGTGGGC
>DATMIN010000498.1:0-6455 GCA_035554275.1 Burkholderiaceae bacterium | reverse complement strand
TGAAGGTCGAGCGCGTCGTGCGCGTCGCGTGCCCGGCGCGCGGCACGCTGCTCGCGTCGAAGCGCTTCGACGCCTACCTCTCGGTGCTGCAGTGGGGGCTGCAGCTCGCCGGCGTGCCGGTCGCGCCGCAGCTCGTCGACTTCCTGCACGAAGTGGCGCGGCGCCGCGCCGACCCGAGCAAGCTGCCCGGCATCGAGGCGATGATGCCCGACACGCCGGTCGTCCAGTGGCTCAACGGTGGGCTGAGCGGCGGCGACCAGACGATCCCCGGCGACCTGCGCGTGATCGCCGGCGACCTGCAAGGCGACTCGATCGGCTCGTGGGTCAAGACGCTGCTCGCCGACGCGTTCTACTGGACCGACAACGACCTCGTCGTGCAGACGCGCTCGATGTACGGCGGCACGCCGCGCGCCGCCGCGCCGGCCGCGCCGGGCGCGAGCTTCCTGCTCGACCGCGGCGCGAAGGTCACGCACTTCAATTACTTCGCCAACGAGCGCACCGTCGACGCGATCGCGAGCGCGCTGCTCGAGGCCGCACCGGCCGACTTCGCGGCGATCGGCCCGCTGTCGTGGGCCGGCGAAGATGCGAGCGGCTCGCGCGGCGCGAAGGCGGTGGCGCGCTCGCGCGGCGGGCCCGGCGCGAAGCCGGCCGATCGGCCGGCGGTGTTCGTGCTGCCCGGCATTCTCGGCTCGAACCTCGCGCTCGACGGCAAGCGCATCTGGCTCGGCTTCCGCTTTGTCAACGGGTTGCTCAAGCTCGCGTGGGATCCGGCCACCGCCGCGCGCTTCGCGCCCGACGGGCCGGTCGGCAGCAGCTACGACGACCTGCTCGAGCGCCTGGCCGACACGCACGAGGTGATCCCGTTCGCCTACGACTGGCGCCGCCCGATCGAAGACGAAGCGCGGCGCTTGGCCGCCGCCGTCGACGCCGCGCTCGAGGCGCGCGCGTCGAGCCAGCAGCCGGTGCGGCTGATCGCGCACTCGATGGGCGGGCTGGTCGCGCGCACGATGCAGCTCGAAAAGCCGGCGACGTGGCAACGGATGATGGCGCGCGACGGCGCGCGGCTGCTGATGCTCGGAACGCCGAACGGCGGCTCGTGGTCGCCGATGCAGACGCTGTCGGGCGACGACACGTTCGGCAACGCGCTGGTCGCGTTCGGCTCGCTGTTCCACAACGGCGCGGCGCGCAAGATGATGGCCGGCATGCCCGGCTTCATCCAGCTCCAGGCCGCGCTGCTCGACCCGGCGCTCGGCCTCGACCGCGCCGCCACCTGGGACGGCCTGGCGAAGCAGGACATGGACGCGCTGCGCGAGCGCAGCCTCTGGCACGACCTGGTCGCGCAGCAGGCGATCTACGAATGGGGCGCGCCGCCGCAGGCGGTGCTCGACCAGGCCGTCGCACTGCGGCGCCGCCTCGACGGGCAGGCCGCACAGCTCGGCGCCGACGCGCAGAAGATGCTGCTCGTGATCGGCCACGCCGATTTCACGCCGGCGGGTTTCGAGTTCGGCAGTGACGGTCTCGAATACCTGAACGCGCCCGACGACGGCGACGGCCGCGTGCCGCTGCAGTGCGCGCTGCTGCCCGGCGTGAAGACCTGGAAGGTCGACGCGGCGCACGGCAAGCTGCCGGGGGTGGAAGCGGCGTTCGCGGGCTACATCGAGCTGCTCGCGACCGGCTCGACGCGCCAGCTCGATGTGTACCAGCCGGTCGCGCGCGGTGCGCGTTCGGCCGGTGCGCTCTCGGCGGCGCCGGCCGTGGCGGCGCTGGTGCGCAGCCGGCCCTCGCGCGGGCTGAGCCGCTCGGCGCCGCCGTCGAGCGAGACCGAGGTGCTCGGCATCGGCCCGCGCGACGGCACTGACGGCCTGCGCGCGCGCGGCGCTACCGCGGCGCTGAGCGTCAACGTCTACAACGGCGACCTGAAGTTCATCGGCCAGCCGCTGTTGATTGGCCACTACCGCGCGCTGACGCTGACCGGCGCCGAGTGGGTCGTCGACCGGCTCGTCGATCACGGCATGAGCCGCTCGCTCGACACCGGCCTGTACCCCGACGCGCCCGGCTCGCACCAGATCTTCGGCAACGCGCGCCAGAACCCCGACAACCCGCTCGAGATGGCGCGGCCGTCGGCGGTCGTCGTCGTCGGGCTCGGCGAGGAGGGCAAGCTGAAGGCGGGCGACCTCGCGTTCACGGTGCGCCAGGCGGTGCTCGCGTACGCGCAGCGGCTGTCGGAGCGCGAGGGCGGCGCGCCGGCGCAGTTCGAGATGGCGGCCACGCTGATCGGCAGCGGCGGCACCGGCATCACGCCGGGCAGCGCGGCGCAGCTGATCGCGCAGGGCGCGCTCGAGGCGAACCAGAAGCTGCAGGAGAGCGGCTGGCCGCAGCTCGGCACGCTGACGTTCGTCGAGCTCTATCTCGAGCGTGCGGCCGATGCCTGGCGCGCACTGCAGCTGCAGGAGCAGGCCGCACCGATGCGGCTGCGGCTGCTCGGCAAGGTCGGCTCCGGGCCGGGCGCGATCCGGCGCTCGCTCGACTCGAGCTATCGCGGCGCCACCTACGATTTCATCAGCGCGCTGCACGTGCCCGGCGACGACCTGGCGAACCCGTGCATCGCCTACACGATCGACACCAAGCGCGCCCGCACCGAGGTGCGCGCGCAGCACGCGCAGGGCACGCTGCTGCGCGAGCTGGTCGCGAAGGCCTCGAACGACGCCAACACCGACGCGCAGATCGGCCACACCTTGTTCAACCTGCTGGTGCCGGTCGAGGTCGAGCCGTTCCTCGGCGGCACGACCGAGATGGTGATCGAGCTCGAGCCGGCGACCGCGTCGATCCCGTGGGAGCTGCTCGACACCAACCCCGACCCGCAGTCGGTCGACCGCCGGCCGTGGTCGATCCGCAGCAAGCTGGTGCGGAAGCTCCGCGTCGAGAGCTTCCGCACGCAGGTGATGGACGCCGGCCCCGACGACGACGTGCTCGTGATCGGCGAGCCGAAGTGCGACCCCGCGCGCTACCCGCGCCTCGAAGGCGCGCGCCAGGAGGCGATTGCCGTGGCCGGGCGGCTCGCCGTGCCGGGCAGCGGCCTTGCTGCCGACAAGGTGCACTCGCTGGTCGACCAGAACGACGCGCAGACGATCATCAACGCGCTGTTCGAGCGCCGCTACCGCGTCGTGCACATCGCCGGCCACGGCGCGATCCCCGAGCCCGATCCGGCCGCGCCCGTCAAACCCGGGGCCGCACCGCCGCGCGGCGGCGTGGTGCTGTCGGGCCAGGACACCTACCTCGGCGCGAACGAGGTGCGCGCGATGCGCACCGTGCCCGAGCTGGTGTTCCTGAACTGCTGCCACCTCGCCGGGCGCGACGCCGCGACCACGCTCAAGGACTACGACCGCGCCGCGTTCGCGGCCAACATCGCCGAGGAGCTGATCCGCGTCGGCGTGCGCTGCGTGATCGCGGCCGGCTGGGCGGTGGAAGACGAGCCGGCCGAGAAGTTCGCGACCGCGTTCTACGCCTCGCTGCTCGGCGGTGCGCGCTTCATCGAGGCCGTCGGCGTGGCGCGCGCCGCAGCGTGGAACGCGAACCGGCGCGGCAACACCTGGGCCGCGTACCAGTGCTACGGCGACCCGGAATGGACGTGGCAGCGCGCCGGCGCAGGCGCCGGCTCGGTCGCACAGGCGCCGCCGGCATCGCCCGGCGAGGAATTCGCCGGCGTCGCCTCGCCGGTCGCGCTCGCGCTCGCGCTCGAGACGCTCGCGACGCGCAGCGAATACAGCGGCGCCGACCCGGCGCGCCAGCTCGACAAGCTGCGCTACCTCGAGGCCGAGTTCAAGCCGCTGTGGGGCAGCATGGGCGCGATCGCCGAGGCCTTCGGCGTCGCCTACGCCGGCGCCGGCGCGGTCGATCAATCGATCGAGTGGCTGCAGGCCGCGCTCGACGCGCAGGACGCGAGCGCCTCGTTCCGCGCCGCCGAGCAGCTCGGCAACCAGCTGGTGCGGCGCGCCGCCAAGCTGAAGGACGCGGCGGCGGCGCGCGCCGGCATCCGCGCCGGCATCGCGCGGCTCGAGAAGCTCGCCGCGGTGCAATCGACGATCGAACGCGAGAATTTGCTCGGCTCGGCGTACAAGCGGCTGACGATGGTCGAGTCGGACGCGAAGCGCGCGGCCGAGGCGCAGGCGGCGCTCGCCGCGTCGGTGAAGCACTACGGCGCGGCCGAGGCGATGGCGCGCAAGGCCGGCGCCGACAACCTGCACTACCCGGCGAAGAACGGCATCGGCGCCGAGCTGCGCGCCGCGTTCCTCGCCGGCCGCGCGCCGGTGCTCGATGCCGATCGGTTGAAGGTCGTGAGCGATTCGCTCGACCATGCCGCGATCACGCGGCCCGACTTCTGGTCGGTCGTCGGCCAGACCGAGCTGCAGATGCTCGCCGCGCTCGCGCAGGGCCGGCTCGCTGCGGCCGAACCGGCGCTGACGGCCGCGCTGCGCGAGCTGAAGGCACGCGTGCCGGCGCTGCGGATGTGGGACTCGGTGCTCAACGAGGCGAGGTTCACGCTCGAGCCCTACCTGGGCGTGGCGTCGGCCGCCGACAAGCGCGCCGCGCAAAAGCTGCTCGACGAACTTGGGGCGATGGCGGCCGCGTGATCGTCGAGGCCGCGCTACGCGTACCGCAGCACCGCGACGAAGTGGCAGGCGCTGCCGCCGAGCACGAACAGATGCCAGACGAAGTGCGCGTAGCGGACCTTCGAGTCGTGCATGAACACGATCGCGCCGGCGGTGTACGACAGGCCGCCGGCGATCAGCCATGCCAGCCCCGCGCCCGGCAGCCGCGCGACGAGTGGTGCTGCCGCGACCACCGCGAGCCAGCCCATCGCGAGGTACAGCCCGGTCGACCACCACGGGTGCTGCAGCCGGTTCGCGAGCTTCGCGACCGTGCCGAGCGCGGCCAGGCTCCAGATCACGCCGAACAGCGACCAGCCCCAGCCGCCGCGCAGCACGCCGAGCACGAACGGCGTGTAGCTGCCGGCGATGAACAGGTAGATCGCCGCGTGGTCGCAGCGGTTCAGCCAGCGCTTGATGCGCCCGCCCGGCCACGCGTGGTACAGCGTCGAGACGCCGTACAGCAGCATCATCGTCGCCGAGAACACGCTGGCCGCGGCGCTGTCGAGCGCGTTGCCGCTGGCCGGGCGCAGCGCGAGCAGCACCGGCAGCGACGCGATCGCGAGCACGAAGCCCAGGCCGTGGCTGATGCTGTTGGCGAGCTCCTCGCCGAAGCTCTGCGCGCGCTCGGGGTGGGGTTGGGAGGGCATGGCGGCGATCATCGTGTCGATCCGTGTCAGGCGATTGAACGCCCGCCGCGGCGCATCGGCCATCCCGCGCTCCGGGGAGCGGCCCGCGCCCGCGGGTCTCAGCGCCCGCCGGTCACGTCGAGCACCGAGCCGGTGGTGTAGCTGGCCGCGTCGCTCATCAACCAGACGATCGCCTCGGCCACTTCCTCGGCGCTGCCGGCGCGCTGCATCGGCACCAGCGGCGCCATCTGCGCGGCGCGGTCGGGCGTGCCGCCGGAGGCGTGGATCTCGGTCGCGATGATGCCGGGCCGGACCGCGTTGACGCGGATGCCTTCGAGCGCGACCTCCTTCGCCAGCCCGAGCGTGAACACGTCGATCGCGCCCTTCGCGGCGGCGTAGTCGACGTACTGCCCCGGTGCGCCGAGCCGCGCCGCGGCCGACGACAGGTTGACGATCGCGCCGCCGCGCCCGCCGTGCGTCGTCGACAGCCGTTTCACCGCCTCGCGCGCGCAGACGAAGCTGCCGAACACGTTGATCGCGAACATGCGCTGCAGCCGCTCGAGCGTGATCGCGTCGACGCGCGTGCCGAGGTCGACGACGCCGGCGTTGTTGACGAGCGCGCCGAGCGGCGGCAGCTCGGCGTCGATCGCGGCGAACATCGCCAGCACCTGGGCCTCGTCGGCGACATCGGCCTGCACCGCCAGCGCGGTGCCGCCGGCGTCGCGGATGCGTGCGACCAGCCCCTGCGCCGCGGCGGTGCCGTGGGTGTAGTTGACGGCGACCGCCCAGCCGCGCTGTGCGGCGAGCCAGCTGGTCGCGCCGCCGATGCCGCGGCCGCCGCCGGTGACGAGCACGGTGCGCCGCGCGGATACCTGCGGGTCGATCGTCATCGGGGTCTCTCCCGGGTCATTGCTCGTCGTCGGGCACGACGCTCTCGTCGCCACGCGCCGGCTCCTTGGCCTTGCGGTCGAGCGTGCCCTTCAGGGCGGCCAGGCTGTCGACGAAGGTCGCGGTCGGCACCGGCTTGGCGAGGCGCAGCGCGGGCGGGAACAGGTGGCTCATGTAGAGCTCGTCGCCGAACTGGTCGCTGCGCTGCACGTTGAACCACAGCGACAGCAGCACGCCGACGACCGCGCAGGTCAGCGCGACCCACTTCAACAAGCGATGCCTTGCGGGCTCG
>DATMIN010000497.1:0-2199 GCA_035554275.1 Burkholderiaceae bacterium | reverse complement strand
AATCTGAAGAAGCTCGGCATCGAGACGAGCTTCGTCGACGCGAACGCGCACTACGCCTTCGCGGCCGCGATGCGCCCGGCCACCCGAGCGGTGTTCGCCGAGAGCCTGGGCAACCCGAGCCTGACGGTGCTCGACATCGAGGCCGTCGCAGAGGTGGCGCATGCCCATGGCGTGCCGCTGATCGTCGACAACACGGTGCCGTCGCCGTTCCTGTGCAACCCGATCGCGTTCGGTGCCGACATCGTCGTGCACTCGGCGACGAAGTACCTCGCCGGCCACGGCACGACGCTCGGCGGCGTGATGGTCGAGAGCGGCAAGCCGAATGGAAAATTCGCGTGGGACAACGGCAAGTTCCCCGGCATGACCGAGCCCTCGCCCGGCTACCACGGCGTGAAGTTCTACGAAACCTTCGGCGACTTCGGCTTCACGATGCGCGCGCGCATGGAGACGCTGCGCGTCTACGGCGCCGCGCTGTCGCCGATGAGCGCGTGGCAGATCCTGCAGGGCATCGAGACGCTGCCGGTGCGGATGGAGCGGCACTGCGCGAACGCGCTGAAGGTCGCGCAGTTCCTGCGCACGGATCCGCGCGTGGGCTGGGTCAACTACGCGGGGTTCGAAGACCATCCGCAGCACGCGCTGGTCGCAAAACAGATGCGCTCGATCGACGGCGTGCCGGGCGCGTCGGGCCTGCTCGCGTTCGGCGTGAAGTCACGATCGGCTGGCGCCGAGGGTGGCGTGGCCGCCGGCGTGAAGTTCATCGAGGCCGCGCGCTTCATGAGCCATCTCGCGAACATCGGCGACACGCGCACACTGATCATCCACCCGGCCTCGACCACGCACCGCCAGCTCGACGAAGCACAGCAACTCGCCGCCGGCGTGCTGCCCGACATGGTGCGGATCTCGGTCGGCCTCGAACACATCGACGACATCCTGTGGGACGTCGATCAGGCCCTCGCGGCCAGCGGAGACACGCGATGAACATCAGCATCTACGACCAGGGCCTGCCGAAGACCGGCGCGAACTTCGTCGCGCTGTCGCCGACGAGCTTCGTCGAGCGCAGCGCCGAGGTGTTCGGCGACCTGCCGGCGGTGCTCCACGGCGCGCGGCGCTACGACTGGCGCACCGTGCATGACCGGTCGGCGCGCCTGGCCGCCGCGCTGCGTGCGCACGGCGTGGGCCGCGGCGACACCGTCAGCACGATGCTGCCGAACACGCCCGAGATGATCGAGGCGCACTACGCGGTGCCGGCCCTGAACGCGGTGATCAACACGCTGAACACGCGCCTCGACGCCGCGCTGCTCGCGTGGCAGATGAACCACTGCGAAACGAAGGTGCTGATCACCGACCGCGAGTTCGCGCCGACGATTGGCCCCGCGCTGAAGATCCTGCGCGACGCGCACGACCGCACGCCGCTGGTGATCGACGTGGCCGACAGCGAGTACGACGGCGCCGGCGCGCGCGTCGGCACGCACGAATACGAGGCGCTGCTCGCCGAACACGCGCCGCTGGCACGCCTCGACGGCCCGGCCGACGAGTGGGACGCGATCGCGGTGAGCTACACCTCGGGCACGACCGGCGACCCGAAGGGCGTCGTCACGCATCACCGCGGCGCGTACCTGAACGCGGTGTGCAACGCCGCGACCTGGACGATGCCGCACTTCCCGGTCTACCTGTGGACGCTGCCGATGTTCCACTGCAACGGCTGGTGCTTCCCGTGGACGGTGGCGATGCTCGGCGGCACGCACGTGTGCCTGCGCCGCGTCGATGCGAGCGCGATCCTCGGTGCGATGCGCGAACACCGCGTCGATCACTACTGCGCCGCGCCGATCGTGCACAACCTCTTGATCGCCGCGCCGGCCGACCTGCGCGACGGCATCGCGCAGAAGGTGCGCGGCATGGTCGCCGGCGCCGCGCCACCGGCCGCGATGATCGAGGGCATGGCCAAGATCGGCATCGACATCACCCACGTCTACGGCCTGACCGAGGTCTACGGGCCGGCGTCGGTGGCGGTCAAGCGCGCCGACTGGGCCGGGCAGACGCTGTCGGAGCAGACCCGCCTGAACGGCCGCCAGGGCGTGCGCTACGCGCTGCAGGAAGGCATGACGGTGATGAACGCCGAGACGCTGGTCGAGACACCGCCTGACGGTGCGACGATGGGCGAGATCGTGTTCCGCGGCAACATCGTGATGAAGGGGTATC
>DATMIN010000496.1:0-6214 GCA_035554275.1 Burkholderiaceae bacterium | reverse complement strand
TCGCGCGCCAGGCTGCGCGTGAGGCCGCCGAGCGCCGCCTTGCAGGCCGCGAGCGTGAGCAGCGCCAGCAGCGCCGCCGGCGCGGTTCGCTTCAGCCCGCGGCTCGGGTCGACCACTCGCATCCTCGTTGTCTCCTCGATGTCGTCTGCTGCGGCCGGCGCGGCGTCACGACCAGCCCGCGTCGACGACGAACTCCTGCCCGGTGATCATGCGCGCGGTGTCGGCGGCGAGGAACATCACCAGGTGCGCGATGTCGGCGCCGACGATGCGCCCCGGCAGGCTCTGATGCCGGTCGAGCGCACGCTCGGTGGCGGCATCGACACGCTCGTCGAGCTGGCGCTGCGTCATGACCCAGCCCGGCAGCACGCAGTTGACGCGGATGCCGTCGGCGCCGAGTTCGCGCGCCAGGCTGCGCGTGAGGCCGCCGAGCGCCGCCTTGCAGGCCGCGTGCAGCGCCAGGCCCGGGCGCTCGGCGGCCGAGCGCGCGCCGCCGAGGTTGACGATCGAGCCGCCGCCGCGCTCGCGCATCGAGCCGAGCACCGCCTGCGTCGCGAACACGTGCGGCCGCAGGTCGACGGCGATGCGCGCGTCGAACGCTTCGGGCGTCAACGCGTCGATCGCCTCGGGCCGCTCGCGGCCGACGTTGTTGACGAGCACGTCGACGCTGCCCACGCGCGCCGCGAGCGTCGCCATCGCGGCCTGCAGCGCGGGCACGTCGGTCACGTCGCAATGCTGAAAGTGGGCGCCGGGCAGCGCCGCGGCGAGCGCCTGGCCGGCCGGCTCGTCGCGGTCGAGAAAGCCGACGGCACAGCCCTGGGCGGCGAAGCCGCGCACGATGTCGGCGCCGATGCCGTTCGCGCCACCGGTGACGATCACGCCGCGGCCGCGCAGGCCGTGCCACTGCACGCCGGCGAACGCGACCTCGGGCACGTGCGCATGGCGCGCCTCGGCGATCACCTCGAGGGCGGCGCTGGCTTCGGTCGTCGGGGTCGCCGCGGTCATGGTTGGGGTTCGTGCGGGAGCGGGCCATTTTGCAGCAGGCGGCCGGCGCCTGCCGGGCGACGCTTCGCGACGCGCGGCGCCGTTTCGTCGCAACGCGCTCGCCGCGCCGGCGCGCGCTGCGCACAGTGCGCACCTCGGCGCCGCGTCCGGCGCATTCATGCAAGGAGTCGCACCATGTGGATCATCGGCATCGCTCAGCACACGCCGGCCTGGGTCTGGGGCCTGTTCACCGCGCTGATCGCGCTCGGCCTGGCGCAGACGCGCGAGCGCGAAATGAGCCTGGCCCGCGTCACGCTGCTGCCGCTGGCGATGCTCGCGCTGTCGGCGAGCGGCGTGCTCAACGCGTTCGGGCACGCGCCGTGGGCGGTCGGCGGCTGGCTCGCCGGTCTGGCCGCCGCGCTGCGCCTCGGCGGCCCGTGGCTGGCGACGCGCGGCGCCGTGTGGCGCACCTCGACCGGCCGCCTGCTCGTGCCGGGCAGCTGGCTGCCGCTGGCGCTGATCGTGCTGCTGTTCGCGCTGAAGTACGCCGCGGGCGCGAGCCTCGCGCTGCATCCCGATCTGGCCGCCGATGCGCGCTTCGCCGGCGCCTTCGCGCTCGGCTACGGCGTGTTCAGCGGCCTGTTCCTGGCCCGCGCGCTGGGCCTGCGACGCCTCGCCACGGCCGCCCCGGTCGTGGCCTGAGTCGCGCGTCGCGCAGAATCGCCGCGATGGCCTCGATCGCCGCCCCCGCCGACCTCAGCCCCGCCGCGCGCCGCCACCGCTTCGCGCAGCGCGGGCTGCGCAGCGCGCTGCTGGGCGTGGCGATCGGCCTGCTGCTGACGATCGCGATCGGCAGCGGGCTGGTGTCGAACCTGGTCCAGTCGATCTGCATCTCGATGGCGTGCTGGTTGACGATCGATCTGCTGCGCGTGCCGCTCGCGCGCTGGCACCACCGCAACGCCGCGCCGGGCACGCCGGAGGCGCTGAGCCAGTGGCCGGGCTGGCCGCTGATGGTGGTGGCGATCGTGGTCGGCACGGTGATCGGCTTCTCCACCGGCAACGCGCTCGCCAATCTGCTGCTCGATCGCTCGGCACCCGGGTACTACCGCGGCAACTGGCGCCAGATGGTCGCGCTGCTGCTCGGCTCGCTGGTGCCGGGCACGCTGGTGACCTACTGGTTCTACTCGCGCGAGACGATCGCCGCCAAGGAGGCCGCGATCCAGACCGCGTTGCGCCAGGCCGCCGAGCACCGGCTGAAGCTGATCGAGTCGCAGCTCGAGCCGCACATGCTGTTCAACACGCTGGCGACGCTGCGCGTGCTGATCGGCACCGACCCGGCGCGCGCGCAGGCGATGCTCGACCAGCTGATCGCGTTCCTGCGCGCCACGCTGGCCGGCTCGCGCGCGGCGCAGCACCCGCTGCGCGACGAGTTCGCGCGGCTGGGCGACTACCTCGCGCTGATGCAGCTGCGCATGGGGGCGCGGCTGCAGACGCGCTTCGAGCTGCCCGAGGCGCTCGCCGCACTGCCGGTGCCGCCGCTGCTGCTGCAGCCGCTGGTCGAGAACAGCATCAAGCACGGCCTGGAGCCGGCGGTCGCGGGCGGCCGCATCGAGGTCAGCGCGGCGCGCGACGGCGGCACGCTGCTGCTGCGCGTGCGCGACACCGGTGTGGGCCTGTCCGACTCCGTCGCCAGCGCCAACGGGTTCGGCGTCACCCAGGTGCGCGAACGCCTCGCCGCGCTGCACGGCGCGCAGGCCTCGCTGACACTCGCCGCCGCCGACGATACCGAAGGCGGCACGCTCGCCACCGTCCGGCTGCCGATCGGCGCCACCGAAACGGAGACTTCCGCGCGATGACCGCGACCGCATTGATCGCCGAAGACGAGCCGCTGCTCGCGGCCGAGTTGCAGGCCGAGCTCGCGCGCCAGTGGCCGGCGCTGAAGATCGTCGCGAACGTGGCACACGGCGCCGCGGCGGTCGAGCACGCGCTCGCGCTGCGGCCCGACGTGGTGTTCCTCGACATCCGCATGCCGGGCCTGAGCGGCCTCGACGCGGCGCAGGCGATCGCCGAGGACTGGCCCGACGACACGCCGCTGCCGCTGCTGGTGTTCGTCACCGCGTACGACCAGTACGCGCTGCAGGCGTTCGAGCGCGCCGCCGTCGACTACCTGCTCAAGCCGGTGCAACCGCAGCGCCTGCAGCAGACCTGCGCGCGCCTGCAGGCGGCGTTGCGCGAGCGCGCCGAGAACGCAGCGCCGGCCGCCGGCGACACGCTCGCGCAGCTGCGCGACTTGCTGGCCGGGCACGGCGCTCCGCACGGCGAAGCGTCAGGGGCGCGGCTGAGCGTGATCCAGGCGAGCGTCGGCGCGGCGATCCACATGGTGCCGGTCGGGCAGGTGCTGTACTTCGAGGCGGCCGACAAGTACGTGCGGGTCGTCACTGCCGAGCGCGAGTACCTGATCCGCACCTCGCTGCGCGAGCTGCTGCCGCAACTCGATGCGGCGCGCTTCTGGCAGATCCACCGCGGCACCGTGGTGCGCGCCGATGCGATCGCGACGGCGCTGCGCGACGACATCGGCAAGGTGCATCTGACGCTGCACGGCCACGCGGATCGGCTCGTCGCGAGCCGCCTCTACGCGCACCGCTTCAAGGCGATGTAGGCCAGCGGCGACGCTCGGCCGCCGCATGCCTCACTGCGGGTCGATCACTGCAGGTAGATCTGGCCGCCTTCGAGCTTCACGCGGTCGCCGATGCGCAGGTCGTCGATGCGCTGGAAGTCGAACTCGCGCACGGCGCCGCTGTCGAAGCGCACCTGGACGCGATAGACCTCGTCGTCGCGCCGCTGGCGGCCGCCTTCGATCGCGTTGCCGACCACCGCGCCGCCAATCGCACCGGCACCAGTGGCCAGCGCGCGGCCGGTGCCGGCACCGAAGCGGTTGCCGACCACGCCGCCGATCACGGCGCCGAGCAGCGCGCCACCGCCGGTCGTGCGCTGTGCGACTTGCACGTAGCCGATGTTTTCGACCCGGCCGTACTCGGCGTAGGCCGGCACCTGGCGCGGCGCCGGTTGCGGCGCATAGACGACGCGTTCGCGCGGCGGCGCGACGACGCAGGCGCTGAGCAGCGCGGCGCTCGCGACGACGGCGGCGAGGGTCGACAGACGGGTGGTGTTCATCGCGGGGTTCCTTTGAATTCTGTGGCGAGTCCCGTCAGCGGGACGGGCGGGCCATCATTTTGCTGCGCAGGGCAGGTCGCCTGGGTCGGCGGCCGGCCGCGCGCGGCGTGAGCAAACGCACGGCACGGTCGTAGTCGTTCGCTCACACGCGCCGACTCGCAACCGCGATCAGCGGCGATGACCGTCGTGGCGGTAGCCGCGACCGGCGCCATGGCGCCAGTACGGGTGCCCGTAACCGTAGCGCGCGTAGACCACCGGCGCGCCGTAGTAGCCGTAGCGCGGGTAGTACGCCACCGGCGGCGCCGCCTCGTACACCGGGACCGGCGCATACACCGGCGCGTAGACCGGGGCCGGCGCATACACCGGGTAGGCCGGGCCGTAGACCGGCGCGTTGATCCCGATCGACCACGACACGCCACCGGCGTGGGCGGCACCGGCGCCGAGCGTGGAGGCGCAGGCCACGAGGGCCATGACAGCGGACTTGATCATCGATCTCTCCTTCTGCGGGCCGAGTGCGGCCCGTGCATTCCTCCAACGCGCGCGACCGGGGCCGGCGTTGACCGCACGAAGGTTTCTGTACGTAAGCGGAGGTTGCCGAAACCACCGCCGGCGCGGCGCCGCGGGCCACCCAGGCCCGCCGATAGAATCGCTCGCGCGCCGCGCCCGATGCGCGCCGCCACCCTTTTCCATGACCGCACCCGCCGACACCGCGCCCAAGCCCGGCAGCAATTTCCTGCGCCAGATCATCGAGCGCGACCTCGCCGACGGCAGCTACGCGCAGCGCCGCTTCGCCGGCACGCCGGGCGACGCCGCGCATCACGCGGCCGGCGCGCTCGATGCGGCGAAGATCCGCACCCGCTTCCCGCCCGAGCCGAACGGCTTCCTGCACATCGGCCACGCGAAGAGCATCACGCTGAACTTCGGCCTCGCGGCCGAATACGCCGGCGTGTGCCACCTGCGCTTCGACGACACCAACCCCGAGAAGGAAGAGCAGGCGTACGTCGACTCGATCCTCGACAGCGTCACCTGGCTCGGCTACGACTGGCACGCGAACGGCGTCTCGCACCTCTACTACGCGAGCGACTATTTCGAGTTCATGTATCGCGCGGCCGAGGCGCTGATCGGCGCCGGCCTCGCCTACGTCGACGAGCAGAGCGCCGACGAGATGCGCCACAACCGTGGCGATTTCGGCCACGCCGGCACCGACAGCCCGTTCCGCACCCGAACAAAGGCCGAGAACCTCGAGCGCTTCCGTGCGATGCGCGAAGGCGACTTGCCCGACGGCGCCGCGGTGCTGCGCGCCAAGCTCGACATGGCGAGCCCGAACATCAACCTGCGCGACCCGGCGCTGTACCGCATCAAGCACGCCGAGCACCACAACACCGGCAACGCCTGGTGCATCTACCCGATGTACGCGTACGCGCACCCGATCGAGGACGCGCTCGAGGGCATCACCCACAGCATCTGCACGCTCGAGTTCGAGGACCAGCGGCCGTGGTACGACTGGCTGCTCGATACGCTGTGCGCGCTCGGGCTGCTGGCGCAGCCGCGCCCGCACCAGTACGAGTTCGCGCGCCTGAACGTGACCTACGTGATCACGAGCAAGCGCAAGCTGAAGCAACTCGTCGACGAGCACATCGTCGACGGCTGGGACGACCCGCGCATGCCGACGATCGCCGGCCTGCGCCGGCGCGGCTACACGCCCGAATCGATCCGCCTGATGTGCGAACGCGCCGGCACCAGCAAGGCCGGCGGCTGGACCGACTACGCGAGCCTCGACGCGGCACTGCGCGAAGACCTCGAGGGCAAGGCCGCGCGTGCGATGGCGGTGCTCGACCCCGTCAAGCTCAAGCTCGTGAACTGGGCCGAGCTGTTCGGCAGCGACGCCGCGATCGAGCCCTGCCAGGCCAGCGCCAATCCACATCGGCCCGAGCTCGCGCCGCGCGTGTTCGGCCTCGGCCGCGAGGTCTGGATCGAGCGCGACGATTTCGCCGAGGCGCCACCGAAGGGCTTCTTCCGCCTGTTCCCGGGCAACCGGGTGCGGCTCAAGTACGGCGTT
>DATMIN010000495.1:0-18072 GCA_035554275.1 Burkholderiaceae bacterium | reverse complement strand
CCTTCGCGGCGAGGAAGAAGCGCACGATCTGCGCCGACGCGTCGGGCCCGGCGGCGTCGGTGTACGAGCCGGCGGGGTCGCCGCCGAACCAGGTGTGCGCGCCGCCGTGCACGACCCACTCCTCGACGCGCGCGCGGCCCGCGGCGTCGACGTAGTCGGTCTTGCTGACGCTTCGCCCGGCCGCCTCGACCGGCGCCTGCGCGCGCTTGCGCAGCACGCCGTGCGAATGCGCGAAGCGGCGCAGCGCCTGCTCGACGATCGCATCGCCGTTCGAGGCCGCCACGGTCGAATCGGCATCGCCGTGGATCACGATCGTCGGCACCGCCGGCAGATCGGCGACCGCGCCGTGGGCTGCCGCCGCGCGGCCGTGCATCGCGGCGAAGGCCGAGGCCACATCGTGCGCCGCGCCGATCGGCAGGCCCGAGTGCGCGCCGACCGCGGCGAAGACCTCCGGGTACGTCGCGCCGAGAATCACCGCCATCGCCGCGCCGGCCGACAGCCCGGCGACGAAGACGCGCGAGCGATCGACCGCGTGCGACTCGGCGATCGCGCCGACGATGCCGGCGATGATGGCCGGCTCGTCGCCGTCGCGCTGCTGCTGCGCGTGCTCGAACCAGTTCCAGCAGTTCGCGCCGTTCGCGCGCGCCGTCTGCGCCGGGTACGCGACGAGAAAGCCCTCGCGCTCGGCCCACTCGTTCATGCGCGTGCCGGCGGCGAAGTCGTCGGGGTTCTGCTTGCAGCCGTGCAGCATCACGATCAGCGGCATCGGTGCGCCGTCGTAGGCCGCCGGCACGTAGAGCTTGTAGCCGCGCGTCGCGTGGCCGTTCGAGTGCGAGGCGGTGATGAACTGGCCGACGTCGACGACGGCCTGGTCCGTGTCGGCGGCGCCGGTTGCGGCGCGAGATGTGGCCGATGCACGTGCGGCCCGCGGCGCGGTGCGCTGTGTCAGACCGGCGGCCGCGAGCGCCTTCTCGATCGTCGACGCGACGGTCTTCAGCGGCCCGCTGCGGGTGTCCAGGCCGGCGGCGACGAGCGCGCGGTCGATGGTTTGCGAGATCGAGCTGATGTCCACGGAACTCCCTTCATGCTGCGGTGCAACATGATGCCTGATTCGCGCGTCGGCGCGCGGCCGAGAACACGCGGCCGCGTGTCGGACAGGCCCTACGATGGTCGTATCCAGCGTCCGGGATTTTCTAGGAACGCAAACTCGTGGACCTGATCCGAGGCCTGGTCGCCATCGTCCTCGTCGTGCTGCCGCGCGCAGGCCCACACACTTCAGGAGAATTCATGTTTGACCACGTCAAATTCGGAGCCAGCGACTATGCAGCGAGCAGAGCGTTCTTTCTCAAGGCACTCGAGCCGCTCGGCGTCACTGTGGTCACGGAGTGGCCGCCGAACGGCGTCGAGCTCAGCCAACCAAAGGGTAAGGTTTCGTTGTGCCTGTACCAAACCGAGGAGAAGCCGGCGCATCTTCACCTGGCGTTCGTGGCCGAGAATCGCCAGCAAGTCGAAGCCTTCCATCGCGCGGCGCTGGAGGCGGGTGGCAAAGACAATGGCGCGCCGGGTCTGCGCCCGCACTACCACGCGAACTACTATGCAGCCTTTGTCATTGGTCCGGACGGGCACAACATCGAAGCGGTCTGTCACGAACCCGAGGCTTGACCCTTCCATCCGGCCTTCATCGGGGTCACTGACACCTTGCGCACCCGCATCTCGCTGATCTTCGTCGCGAGCTACCTCTTGCTTTCAGGCCTGGGCTTGCTCGTCGCGCCGAGAGTGACGCTTCAGCTGCTGGGCTCGAGTGTCGACTACGGAGCCATCATGCCGAGGTGGGTTGGCATGTTCAGCGTGGCCCTCGCCGCGATGATCGGTCAGGTCCTGCGGCATCGGCTGACGGTTCTCTACCCGTTGGGCTTCTTCATGCCCGGCGCGATGCTCTTCGGGTTTGTCGCGCTCTTCATGCAGTCGGGCGACAAGATGTTCTTGGTCGTCGCGGCGGTCGTTTCGGTCGGGGTCGCCACGACCGGTGTCAGCCTCTGGCTGGATCGGAACCGCTCGAAGCTCTACTGACAGGCCGAGCGGGATGCCGCGGGTGGGGTCGCAGGGGCGCCGAGGTGTCACGCCCGCCCGTGCCCGATGCCTGCCGGTTCCTGCCGTCGGCCGACCCCCTCGAGGCGGGCCCGGCGCAGCCACGCCTCGATGTCGTGCGCCGGCATGGGCCGGCCGATGTGGTAGCCCTGGATCTCGTCGCACGCGTTGTCGCGCAGGAAGGTGGCCTGCTGCGAGGTCTCGACGCCTTCGGCGAGGACCTTCATGTTCATCCGGTGGCCGAGCGAGATGATGGCCATGACGATCGCCTTGTCGTCGTCGTCGCTGGCGATGTCGCGCACGAAGGACTGATCGATCTTCAGGCGCCCGATCGGGAAGCGCTTGAGGGCTCCGAGGCTCGAGTAGCCGGTGCCGAAATCGTCGAGCGCCAGGTGGACACCCATGGTGCGCAGGCGCGCCATCACCTCGACGGCCTGATCGACGTCCTGCATCAGCATGCTCTCGGTCAGCTCGAGTTCGAGGCCGGCCGGGTCGAGGCCGGTGTCGTGCAGGGCGCGCGCCACGGCGTCGATCCAGGTCGGCTCGCGGAACTGGCGCGCCGAGACGTTGACCGACATGCTGATGGGCGCAAGCCCGCTGTCCTGCCAGCGCCGAGACTGGGCGCACGCCTGGCGCAGCACCCAGTCGCCGAGCGGAACGATCAGGCCGGTCTCTTCGGCCAGCGGGATGAAACTGGCCGGCGAGACCACGCCCCGCTCGGGATGCCGCCAGCGCACCAGCGCCTCGACGCCGTGCAGGCGGCCGCTGCCCAGTTCGATCTGCGGCTGGTAGAGCAGGAACAGCTCGTCGCCGTCGATGGCACGGCGCAGGGCCTCCTGCAGGGCCAGGCGCTCGCGGCTGCGACGGTTCAGCTCCCGGTTGTGGAACTGGAAGTTGTTGCGTCCGAGTTCCTTGGCGCGGTACATCGCCGCGTCGGCGTTCATCAGCAGAGCGGTGATGTCGTCGTCGCCGACGGAACTCGCCAGCCCGATGCTGCAGCTCACCTGCACCTGGCGGCCGCCCACGACCATCGGCTCCGCCACGGCGGCGATGATGTTCTGCAAGGTCGGCACGAGCTCTTCGGCGCGCTTGTGCTGATCGCAGAACAGCACGACGAACTCGTCGCCGCCCAGCCGCGCGACCGTGTCGCTGCCGCGCACGCAGCGACGCAGTCGCGCGGCCACCGTCTTGAGCAACTCGTCGCCGGCGGCGTGGCCCAGGCTGTCGTTGACCCACTTGAAGTTGTCGAGGTCGATGAAGGCAATCGTCACGCAACCGGCGCCACGCGACATGTGCGCCAGCGCCTGGGTCAGGCGGTCGCGCAGCAGCGCGCGGTTGGGCAGGTCGGTCAGCGCGTCGTGGTGCGCGAGATACCGAATTCGCGTCTCGGTGCGTTGCCGTTCGATGGCGATGCCCGCCAGGCGGGTCGCCACATCGATGAGCTGGCGCTCGGCCCCGCTCGGCCCGCCGACCGTGCGCCCGTACATCGCGAAGGTGCCCAGCACGGTGCCGTCGGTGGCGAACACGGGTGCCGACCAGCACGCCCGCAGCCCGTGCGCCTCGGCCAGCTCACGGTAGTCTCGCCAGAGCGGATCGCACGCGACGTCGGTCACGACCACCGAGGCGCCGCAATGCGCGGGCGTGCCGCAGGGGTCGACCTGCGGGCCGATGCGCGCGCCGTCGATCGCGTCGCGGTAGCTGCGCGGAAGGCTGGGCGCCGCGGCGCAGCGCAGATGGATGCCGTCGTTGTCGAGCAGCAGGATCGACGCCAGCTGGCCGGACAGCTGCGACTCGATCCGCAGGCACAGCTGCTCCAGCACGTCGGAGAGCGGCGCGCCGACGGCGATCATCTCGAGCAGGCGGCTCTGTTCGCCGAGGCTGGCCTCGGCGCGCAGCCGCTCGGCGACCTCTTCCTGCAGGCGGTCGTTGGCGATCTGCAGTCGAGCGGTGCGTTCGCTCACGCGTTGTTCGAGGTCGCCGACGAGACTGCGCAATTGCGTCGTCATGCTGTTGAAGGCCTCGGCCAGTACACCGAGTTCGTCGTGCGTGCTGACCTTGACGTGGCGCGAGAGGTCGCCGCCGCGGATCGCCTGCGCGGCCTGTGCCAGGTCCTGAATCGGGTGCACGATCTGGCGCACCGCCACGACACCGAGCCCGCCCGCCACCACGAGCATCGCGGCGACCGTCGCCAGCGTGAAGTGGACCGCGCTGATCGCGGCGCCGAGCGCGTCGGACCGCAACTGTTCGACGACGATGCGCAAGCTGCGGTCCCCGACGGTGATGGCGGTGCTGGCGAGGACGGCCTGCGAGCCGTTCAGGCCGGCGTGGACTCCATCGACCGGCGGCGGCGAGAAGGCTGTGCCGCGCAGCACGACGGACGGGTTCTGGTGCGCGACCACGCGGTCGTCTGCGTCGACGATGTAGGCGCTCTGGCCGCGAGCCAGCTGCAGGTCCGCCATGATGTCCCAGACGCTCTTCAGGCGCACCTCGGCGACGAGCACCGCCTCGATCTCGCCGCTGCGCGGGTCCGGCACGGGGACGGCCAAGGTCAGCAAGGGCTCGCCCTTCAGGGCGTCGAAGTGGAGCCGCCCGTAGTGCGCGCGGCCCTGCTTCAGCGCGACCGTGAACGCTTCCAGCGTCGAGCGGTCGACGACGACCGTCGCGCCGCTGGGCCGCGAACGCACCGCGTGCGCCAGCGGGCGTGCGCCGCGGTCCAGAAGCGTCAGCTCCTCGAAGGCGCGCTGGTGGGCGATCAATACGGCCAGCACGCCCTGCTGGCGCTCGGGCTCGCTTCCCAGCCGCCCGCGCGAGCGGGCCGCCAGCAGCACTTCGCCCTCGACCTGCTGGAAGAACCCCTGAACCTCGGCCGCGACGCGACGCGTCATCTCGCTCTGCAGCCGCAGCGCCTGCTGCTCCTGGACCGCGTAGTTCCGCCAGCCCAGGCCGAGCCCGACCAGAAGGCAGGGCAAGACGGCCAGGGCCAGGAACGCACTACTCAGGCGTCGTCGAATGCTCGTGCGCATGGTCCGGGGGGGCGACGAGCACCTGGCTGCGATTCGGCACGCGAGCCGGAATCAGCGCAGCACCTTGTGCGCCTGGCTGATGATCGCGTCCGGAACCTCGAGGCCGATCTGCCTGGCCATTTGCAGGTTGAGCGTCAACGCGTACTCCGGTGTCTCCACGGGAAGGTCGGCGGGCCGGCTCCCTTTCAGGATCTGGTCGGCCATGCGGGCGGCCTGTCGGCCCATATCGGAGAACTCGGCGCCGTAGTTCATCAGCGTCCGGTTCATCAGATAGGCCGCATTGTTCATCCCGACCGCGATGCTGCGGGCCGCCGCGGCATCCAGCAGGGGATCCATCGGATACAGGCTGGGGGCCGGCGGGAGAAAGAGCACCGAGCCCCTGGGAAGCGACCCGATCAGGGCCAGCGCCTGCGCGGACCCGCCGGCCTCGAGCGCCACCAGCTCGATGCCTATGGCGGGCGCGGCGGCCTGCAGGCTCTTGAGCGACGTGAGCGAGACGTGGTCGCGGGGATGGTAGATGACGTGGATCTTCTTGGCCCCCGGGACGATCGCGTGCAGCCACTCGAGGCTCTTGGGCAGGGTGTCGCCGTTCTGCACCCCCGTGACCTGGCCGCCCGGCCGGGTGATGCTCGAGACCAGCCCTTCCTCGACCGGATTGATGACCGGTGCGAACACGATCGGCACCCCGGTTTGCGCGAACGCCTTCTTGGCGGCCTGGGCAGGGCGGGTCCCGACCGTGAGCACCAGGTCCACGCGGCGCTCCCGCTGCGCCTGGACCTCGCGCTCGATCGCATCGGTCTTCGGGTCGAGCGCGCCCGAATAGAGGTACGTCACGTTGCGGCCCTCGGCATACCCCAGCAGCGTCATCCGCTCCTTGAAGCCGTCGACCACGGCGTTCATGACGGGCACATAGTTCACGATGCCGATCGTCACGCGGCGCGGCGCGGCCGGGTCGCCGCAGGCCGAGGCCAGCAGGGCCAGGCCGACCAGGCAGCCCAGTGCCGCGACGCGGCGGACGGGGATCGGATTGAGCACGCTGCGATCTCCTTTCGATTGGTGGTCGTGGGCCGGCGCGTGGCGCCGGCTCGAGAATTTGATCCGCGAGCTGTGCTCAGCGAGCCCGCCAGCGAACGCTCCCCACTGTCGGAAACGGCGCCTGGCGGAATCGAAAACCCTCCCCACGCTGATCGGGGCGTATCGGCCCCGGCCAAGATATCGACAGAGCCCGGCCGATGTTGAGCGGCGCGAGTGTGCTCATTTTGGTGCCGTGCGCGTGTCAGCGACTCTCAGCTGCTCCGGCACAGCGCGCCATCGGCCGCGGCCTCAAGTCCGGTGGCCGCTTTCCAGCATAATCCTGCGACTTCTCCTCTGGACGACGCGGTCCGGCGCCACCAAGCGTCTCTGTGTCGTGGCTGAATGTCGTGGCTGAAGGCGCGCTGTCCGTCACCCGGCAGTCGGTGCTTCAGTGGACAGCGAAGCGCTGGCGGCCCGAGCAGGCGGCGTCTGCGCGCTCCTCAAGATATTTGCGTGTGAGCCAGCATGACCACGATCGCCACGATTCCCCTGTCCGCCGTGCGAGACGCGGCCTCGCGCCATGCGAGCGCGGTACAGCTGTCGACGCTGCTGTCGATCAAGACCGGCGGCTGCCCGGAAGACTGCGGTTACTGCCCGCAGTCGGCCCACTTCGACGCCGGTGTCGAGGCGGGCAGGCTGATGGCGCTGCAAGAGGTGGTCGACGCGGCGCAGGCCGCCAAGGCCGAGGGCGCGACGCGCTTTTGCATGGGCGCGGCCTGGCGCGGCCCGAAGGCGCGCGACATCGAACGCGTCAGCGAGATGGTGCGCGAGGTCAAGGCGCTGGGCCTCGAAACCTGCATGACGCGCGCGCTGCCATGAGCGAGACGCGCAAGGCGATGACCCTGCACCGCCTGCGCGCGATGCACGCCGCCGGCGAGAAGATCGCGATGCTGACCTGCTACGACGCCGGCTTCGCGCGGCTGCTCGACGCGGCGGGCGTCGACGTGCTGCTGGTCGGCGATTCGCTCGGCATGGTCGTGCAAGGCCAGGCCACGACGGTGCCGGTGTCGCTCGACGAGATGGCCTATCACACGCAGTGCGTGGCGCGCGGCAACACGCTCGCGTGGATCATCGGCGACCTGCCGTTCGGCAGCTACCACGCCTCGGCCGACCAGGCCCTGCGCAGCTCGATGCGGCTGATGCAGAGCGGCGCGCACATGGTCAAGCTCGAAGGCGGCGGCTGGACCGCCGCGACCGTGCGCTTCCTGGTCGAGCGCGGCATCCCGGTGTGCGCGCACCTGGGCCTGACGCCGCAGTCGGTGCACGCGCTGGGCGGCTACCGCGTGCAGGGGCGCGACGAGCAGGCCGCGCAGACGCTGCGAACGCACGCGCGCGAACTCGCCGACGCCGGCGCCTCGATGCTGGTGCTCGAACTCCTGCCGAGCGCACTCGGCCGCGAACTCACCGACGCCTTGCCCATCCCCGTGATCGGCATCGGCGCCGGCGCCGGCTGCAGCGGCCAGGTGCTGGTGCTGCACGACATGCTGGGCATCACCCGCGGCAAGCAGCCGCGCTTCGTGCGCAACTTCATGGCGGACGACAACAGAGCGGGCGGCAGCGTCGAAGACGCGCTGCGCCGCTATGTCGCGGCCGTCAAGGACGGCAGCTTTCCGGTCGAATCCGTCCACACCTACTGAGCACCCCCAGGAAGTGTCTTCGACATTCCCGCCCCCAGGGGTCAAGCAAAGTGGCAAAGCCACATTTACTTGAGAGCCGATCCCCATGCGCGTGATCCACACCATCGCCGAGCTGCGCCAGGCGCTGGCCGGCGCCACCGGCACCGCCTTCGTGCCCACGATGGGCAACCTGCACGCTGGCCACCTCTCGCTGCTTGAGCGTGCCAAGCAGGCCGGCGGCCCGGTGGTCGCGAGCATCTTCGTGAACCGGCTGCAGTTCGCGCCGCACGAAGATTTCGACACCTACCCGCGCACCCTCGAGCGCGACTGCGAGCTGCTGCGCGCTTCGGGCTGCAACTTCGTGTTCGCGCCGAGCGAGGCCGAGCTCTACCCCGAGCCGCAGGCCTACAAGGTGCACCCGCCGGCCGCGCTGGCCGACATCCTCGAGGGCCATTTCCGTCCCGGCTTCTTCACCGGCGTGTGCACGGTGGTGCTGAAGCTCTTCAACTGCGTGCAGCCGAGCGTCGCGGTGTTCGGCAAGAAGGACTACCAGCAGCTGATGGTGATCCGCCAGATGGTGCGGCAGCTGGCGTTGCCGATCGAGATCGTCGCCGGCGAGACGACGCGCGCCGACGACGGCCTGGCGCTGTCGTCGCGCAACGGCTACCTCGATGCAGCCCAGCGCGCCGAGGCGGTGATCTTGTCGCGTCTGCTGAAGGCCATCGTCGACGACGTGCGGCGCGGGCGCCGTGATTGGCAGGCGCTGGAGGACGAAGCGTTGCGCGAACTCGAAGCCCGCGCTTGGAAGCCGGACTACGTGGCGATCCGGCGCCGCAGCGACCTGGCGGCAGCGTCCGATGGCGAGCCGCTGGTCGTGCTCGCGGCGGCCCGGCTGGGGTCGACGCGGCTGATCGACAACCTCGAACTGAACGAGCCGCAGTGAGCCCCGGCCGGGGCTCACTCGATGCAGGAGGAGGGGCCGCTCGCCGGCGGGCCCTGCGGGTGTTGGTGCCGGTGCTCAGCCCACCTCGAGACGCACAGGCTTGCCCACGCGGCTGAGCATCTCGACCAAGGTGTCGATGGTGAACTTGGCCGTCTTTTGATTCACGACATCCGATACGCGCGGGCGCGACACCATCAGAATTTGCGCCGCGTCCGCCTGTTTGAGCTGATGCTCAGTGATCCAATTTGAGAGCTCGACCATCAACTGCTGCTTGAGTGCACGGGTGTCATTGATCTGTTTGCGCGAGGCCGCATGGAGCTTTTTGGCCTCCGGAGCAGTGAAGCCAAGTTCCAGAAACAGGTTCGCTCCCGCCTTCGTGATGTGGCGGATCTCGGTATCGATCGTCATCGCTTGCCCCTTCTGGCGCTAACCACGGCGCGATAGCGCGCTGCGGCAATGTCCTTGTCCTGTTTCGATGTGGCCTGAGTCTTCTTCTGGAAGCAGTGCAGGACGTAAACCGCTTCCTCGAATTTGGCGACGTACATCACTCGGAAGATGCCTTTCGCATCGCTGATCCGAATCTCCCGGGTGCCTGCGCCGACCTCATCGAACGGCTTCCAGTCGACGGCATCAAGCCCGGCCTGCACCCTGCCAAGCTGAAAACCTGCCTCCTTGCGAGGCACCTTCGGGAACGCGATGAGATCGTCGTAAGAGGAACCCACCCATCTGATTTCCTTGTCATCGGGCGCGGTGCTCATGTGTATAAAATATTATACGCTCTTGCGCGGCATGTCAAGCACCGCCGAGACGCGTTCATGTAGCCCACGGTAGCCCAGGTAGCCCAAAAGCAGAGGGCCCGCTCACTGGCGGGCCCTCGACTTCATTGGTGCCGGTGAGAAGAGTCGAACTCCCGACCTTCGCATTACGAATGCGCTGCTCTACCAACTGAGCTACACCGGCGTTGCCCTCGTGGGCGCCACCCGCGGCCGAGGCCGGGGCGAAGCGCGCATTCTAGCCGAAGGGTCGCACGCGCTCAGCGCAGTTCGAAGCTGCCGAGCTTGCGCGGCACGGCGGCGTTCTTCAGCGTCACGTACACCGGCAGCCCGTCGCGGTAGGCCGGGTGGTCTTCGCCCTTGATCAGCGGGGCCAGGTAGCGGCGGCACTTCTCGGTGATGCCGAAGCCGTCTTTCGTGATGAAGTCGCGCGGCATGAACTTCTCGACGTTGGCGACCTTCGCGAGCGGCGCGACGCCGATTCGGTATTTGTACGGCACGTCGGACGTGCGCTCGATCGTCGGCATCACCGCGTTGTGCCCGGCGAGTGCCAGTTCGACCGCCTTTTTGCCGAGCTCGTAGGCCTGCTTCACGTCGGTGGCCGAGGCGATGTGGCGCGCGGCGCGCTGCAGGTAGTCGGCCACCGCCCAGTGGAACTTGTGGCCGAGCGCGCGCTTGATCATCCCGGCGACGACCGGCGCCGCGCCGCCGAGCTGCGCGTGGCCGAACGCGTCGCGCGCGCCCTGTTCGGCCAGGAATGTCCCGTCGGCGTGGTGGCAGCCTTCCGAGACGACGACCGTGCAGTAGCCGTGCTTGTTGACGAGCCCGTCGACGCGGGCGAGAAACTTCGCTTCGTCGAACACGATCTCGGGGAACAGGATCACGACCGGGATGCCCTGCGATTCGACCAGCCCGCCGGCCGCTGCGATCCAGCCGGCGTGCCGGCCCATCACCTCGACGACGAACACCTTGGTCGAGGTGCGCGCCATCGAGCGCACGTCGAACGACGCCTCGAGCACCGACACCGCGACGTACTTCGCGACCGAGCCGAAGCCAGGGCAGCAATCGGTGATCGGCAGATCGTTGTCGATCGTCTTCGGCACGTGGATCGCCTGCAGCGGGTAGCCCATCGATTCGCTCAGCTGGCTGACCTTGAAGCAGGTGTCGGCCGAATCGCCGCCGCCGTTGTAGAAGAACCAGCCGATGTCGTGCGCCTGGAACACCTCGATCAGCCGCTCGTACTCGCGCCGGTGGCTCTCGAGCGATTTGAGCTTGTAGCGGCACGAGCCGAACGCGCCCGACGGCGTGCTGCGCAGCGCGGCGATCGCGCTCGCCGATTCCTTGCTCGTGTCGATCAGGTCTTCGGTGAGCGCGCCGATGATGCCGTTGCGGCCGGCGTAGACCTTGCCGATCTTGTCCTTGTGCGCACGGGCGGTCTCGATCACGCCGCAGGCCGACGCGTTGATCACCGCGGTCACGCCGCCCGACTGGGCGTAGAACGCGTTCTTCTTCTTCGGGCTGGTGGCCATTCGGGGGCTTCCTTTCGAGGGGTCAGGCGGCGGCGAGCGCGTTGGTGACGATCTCGCGCACGTTGTCGGAGAGATCGGGCTTGGCGGCGACGCGCGCGATCGCCTCGCGCGCCGCGCCGCGGTACGGCTCGGCGAGCTGGCTCCAGCGGTCGAGCACGCGGGCGAAGCGCGCGGCGAGCTGCGGGTTGAGCGCGTCGAGCTCCATCACGTGCTCGGCCCAGAACACGTAGCCGGCGGCGTCGGCGCGGTGGAACGCGGCCGGGTTGCCCGAGCAGAAGGTCGCGATCAGGCTGCGCGCGCGGTTCGGGTTCTTGATCGAGAAGTCGGGGTGCTTGAGCAGCTGCTTGAAGCGCGCGAATACCTTGCCGTCGACCTCGGGCGCGGCCGCCTGCAGCGCGAACCAGGTGTCGATCACCAGCGGCTCGTCGCGGAACATCTCGTGGAAGCGGTACAGCGCCGGCTCGGTGTGCGGCGCGTGCGAGCGCACCAGCGCGGTCAGCGCGCCGAGCCGGTCGGTCATGTGCGCCGCGTCCTTGAAGCGCTGGTAGGCGCGGCCCGGCCAGACCGCCTCGCCCTGGTCGACGGCGTCGAGGCACAGCATCGACAGCGCCCGGTTCGCCAGCGCGCGCTGGCCGGCCGAGACGGCATCGGGCACGTACGGGCCGGCGACCTGATGGGTCTCGAACGCCCACTCCCAATCGGCGCGCAGCGCGCGCGCGAGCTGGCGCGTCATCGCCATGCGCGCCGCGTGGATGCGCTTTGGATCGACCGGGTTCAGCTGCTCGGCGAGGTAGCCCTCGCTCGGCAGCGCCAGCACCAGGTCCTTGAACGCCGCGTCGAGCGCCGGGTGCCGCAGCACCGCGCGCATCGCGTCGACGAACGGCGCGTCGAGCTCGAGCGCCACGTCGCCGCGCGCGGCCGGCAGCAGCCGCGCGAGCGCGAGGCGCTGCGCCGCCTCCCAGCGGTTGAACGGGTCGGTGTCGTGGCGCAGCAGCAGCAGCAGGTCGGCGTCGGTCAGGCCGTCGGCGAGGATCACCGGGGCCGAGAAGCCGCGCAGCAGCGAGGGCACCGGTTCGACCTCGACGCCGACGAAGGTGTAGAAGCTGCGCGCCTCGTCGATCACCAGCGTGCGCTCGGCCGGCGCGGGCGCGTCGGCCGCCTCGTCCTCTAGGCGCAGCGGCAGCGCGTGGCCGTCGCGGCCGATCAGCGCGAGCGCGAGCGGGATCACGAGCGGCTCGGTCTCGCCGGCGCCGGCGGCCGGGCCGGCCTGCTCGATGCCGAGCGTGTAGGTGCGCGACGGCGCGTCGTAACGGCCGCGCGCGGTGACGCGCGGCGTGCCGGCCTGCGAATACCAGCGCTTGAACTGCGGCAGCGTGCGCGCCAGCGCGCTTTGCGGGTTGGCGTCGGCGATCGCCTGCGCGAAATCGTCGCAGGTCACGGCCTGGCCGTCGAAGCGCTCGAAGTACAGCGTGATGCCGCGCGCGAAGCCGTCGCGACCGACCAGCGTGTGCATCATCCGCACGACTTCGGCGCCCTTTTCGTAGACGGTGGGGGTGTAGAAGTTGTTGATCTCGACGTAGCTCTCGGGCCGCACCGGGTGCGCCATCGGGCCGGCGTCTTCGGGGAACTGCACCTCGCGCAGCCAGCGCACGTGCTCGATCCGCTTGACGGCGCGCGCGGTGGCGCTGCCCGCCATGTCCATGCTGAATTCCTGATCGCGGAAGACCGTCAGGCCTTCTTTCAGGCTGAGCTGGAACCAGTCGCGGCAGGTGATGCGGTTGCCGGTCCAGTTGTGGAAGTACTCGTGGCCGACGACCGATTCGATGTCGGCGTAGTTCTCGTCGGTGGCCGTCGCCGGCGAGGCCAGCACGTACTTGGTGTTGAACAGGTTCAGGCCTTTGTTCTCCATCGCGCCGGTGTTGTAGTCCTCGACCGCGACGATCATGAAGCGCTCCAGGTCGAGCGGCAGCTTGAAGCGCGCCTCGTCCCAGGCGATCGCCGCCACGAGCGAATTCATCGCGTGCTCGGTCTTGTCGAGATCGCCGCGCCGCACGTAGACCTGCAGCAGGTGGTCGGCGCCCGAGCGGGTGCGGATCTGCTGCTGGCGCGCCACCAGATCGGCGGCGACCAGCGCGAACAGGTAGCTCGGCTTGGGGAACGGGTCGTGCCAGGTCGCGAAGTGGCGGCCGGCGTCGAGCTCGCCCTCGCCGACGAGGTTGCCATTCGACAGCAGCACCGGGTAGGCGGCCCGGCTCGCGCGCAGCGTCACGGTGTAGACCGCCATCACGTCGGGGCGGTCGAGGAAGTAGGTGATGCGTCGAAAGCCTTCTGCCTCGCACTGCGTGAACAGCCCGCCGCCCGAGGTGTACAGCCCCGACAACTCGGTGTTCTTGTCGGGCGCGCAGGTGTTGCGGATCTCGAGCGTGAACGGCCCCGGGGGCAGCTCCTGCAGGCTGTCGATCACGAGCTGGCCGTTCTCGTGGCGGAACGACACCGACGCGCCGTTGACCGACACGCGCAGCAGCGTCAGCGCCTCGCCGTCCAGGCGCAGCGGCTGCGGCGCGACCGCTTCGTTGCGCTCGATCTGCATCTTGCTGACGACCAGCGTCTTCGCCGCGTCGAGGTCGAACGTCAGCTCGACGCTGCGGATCCAGTAGGCCGGCGCGGTGTAGTCGGTGCGGCGGATCAACGGAGCGGTGCCTTCACGCATCATGGGCGGCTTTCTTGTTTGGGGGCGCTTGAAAAGGGCGTTGTCAACTCGGCCAGCGCGAGGGTCGTGAAATCGGCGGCGATCGCGATCAGGTTCGGGTAGCCGTCGAACGCGGCGGCCGGCAGCGTGGTCGTCAGCGCGACGGCGTGCATGCCGGCGCGGCGCGCCGCCTCGATGCCGAGCGGCGCGTCTTCGAAGACGAGGCAATCGGCCGGCGCGACGCCCAGGCGCCACGCGGCTTCGAGGAACAGATCGGGGTGCGGCTTGCCGCGCACCCGCGCGCCACCGCCCGGCCCGGTCATCGTGTCGGCCGGGCTGACGATCGCCTCGACCCAGCGGTCGATGCCGTGGCGCTCGAACGCCAGCGCCATGTTCGGCAGCGTCGACGCGGTGCACACCGCGAGCTTCAGGCCGTCGGCGCGCGCCTGCGCCGCGAACGCCTGCGCGCCGGCCACCAGCGCCAGCGCCGGGCGGGCGAGGTCGCGGTAGATCGCCTCCTTCTCGTCGGCCATCGCGGCGTGCTCGTGCACCGTCTGCGCCGGGAACAGGTCGAGCAGGATCTCGGCGTTGGTGCGGCCCGCGGTCGACGCGAAGAATTCGCCCGGGTTCATCGGCAGCCCCCGCCGCGCATACCACGCGACCCAGGCGTCGTGGTGGTGCGGCATGCTGTCGATCAGCGTGCCGTCGAGGTCGAAGAGCAGGGCTTTCATCGGGTCAGACGAACGAGATGATGTCGAGGCGGTGCGCCTTGGACGCGCGGGCGAGCTGCTTGTCGTCGGTGGCGATCGCGTCGGCGTCGATCGTCAACGCCGTCGCCAGATGCAGCGCGTCGAGCGTCGCGAGCGGCGCCTTGCCGTCGGCGATCAGCTGCCGGGCGCGCAGCAGCACCGGCTGCGCGAGCGACTGCAGTTCGAAGAACCCGAGCCGCAGGTCGCTCTCGAAGCGCAGCCGCTGCTGCGACAGCCGCGAGGGCGCGCCGCGTCGCTGGCGCGCCAGGCGTGCCAGCACCGACTCCACCTCGATCAGGCACAGCTCGCTGAGCGCGAACCGCCGCTCGGTGTCGCCGAACAGATCGTCGACCGCGTCGGACGCCGGCGTTCGCACGTAACGTTTGACGAGCACGCTCGTGTCGACATACACGAGGCTCATCGCCGATCGCGCTCTTCGCGGATCAGCGTCTCGAGCGGCGGCGTCGCCGGCAGCGTCGCGCGAAACGCCTTCAGCGACGGCAGGCGCGGCCGGGTCGAGGCGTCGGCCGGCATCGCCGTGATGCGCGCGATCGGCTCGCCGTTGCTGACCAGCACCAGCTCGCGGTCGCGCGCCAGCGCCTCTTTCAGGCGCGGGATCGTGGCGCGCAGTTCGCGCACGTTGATGGTCTTCATCGTGTCACGCCTCGGCTTGTGTGTGTCACGAGTATAGCGGCGGGGTGTCACGTCGCCGCGCCCGCCACCGGCCGCGACACCAGCCAGACGCCGGCCAGGCACAGCGCGATGCCGGCGAGCTGCGTCGCCGAGGTGCGCTCGCCATGCGCGAACAGCCCGACCGCGAACAGCGCGACCGTGACGGCCGCGGCCGTGAGCACGAACGCGCTCGACAGGTTGCCGCCGGCGCGGTACGCGAGCAGGAAGCCGATCTCAGCCAGCACGATCGACGCGGCCACGCCGGCCACGGCCCAGTTCAGCCGGGCGACTTCTTCCACCAGCGGCACGGTCAGCGGGAACAGCCACAGCAGCGGCAAGCTGAAGCCCGCCGCGACGAGGTAGAACGCGACCAGCGAGACGACCGGGTGCGCACCCGCGCTCACGTTCTTCTGCGTGACGTGGTACAGCACCTGGCCGGTGATCGCGACGGCGAGCGCGAGAGCGAGACCGACCTTCATCACACGCCCTGCTTCAGGCTCGCCTCGATGAACGGGTCGAGGTCGCCGTCGAGCACCTTCTGCGTGGCCGAGACCTCGTAGCCGGTGCGCAGGTCTTTGATGCGGCTCTGGTCGAGCACGTAGCTGCGGATCTGGTGGCCCCAGCCGACATCGGTCTTGGTGTCTTCGAGCTTCTGCTGCTCTTCCTGGCGCTTGCGCATCTCGTGGTCGTACAGGCGCGAGCGCAGCCGCTTCCAGGCGACGTCGCGGTTCGAGTGTTGGCTGCGCCCATCCTGGCACTGCACGACGATGCCGGTCGGGATGTGCGTGAGGCGCACCGCCGAGTCGGTCTTGTTGATGTGCTGGCCGCCGGCGCCGCTGGCGCGGAAGGTGTCGGTGCGCACGTCGGACGGGTTGATCTCGATCTCGATCGAGTCGTCGACCTCGGGGTAGACGAAGATGCTCGCGAAGCTGGTGTGCCGCCCGCCGGCCGAGTCGAACGGGCTCTTGCGCACCAGCCGGTGCACGCCGGTCTCGGTGCGCAGCAGGCCGAACGCGTAGTCGCCTTCGACCTTGATCGTCGCGCTCTTGATGCCGGCGACGTCGCCTTCGGTCTCGTCCTCCATCGTCGTCTTGAAGCCCTTGCGTTCGGCGTACTTCAGGTACTGGCGCAGCAGCATCGCGGCCCAGTCGCACGCTTCGGTGCCGCCGGCGCCGGCCTGGATGTCGATGAAGCAGTTCAACGGATCGGCCGGGTTGTTGAACATCCGGCGGAATTCGAGCGCGGCGACCGTCTCCTCGAGCTTCTTCGCGTCGACCTCGATCGCCAGCAGGCCGGCATCGTCGCCATCCGCCTTCGACATCTCGAACAGTTCGGTGTTGTCGGCGAGGTTGCTCGTCAAATGGTCGATCGTCTCGACCACGTTCTCGAGCGTGCGCTTCTCGCGCCCGAGCTCCTGCGCGCGCTTCGGCTCGTCCCAGACCTTGGGGTTCTCGAGTGCGGCGTTGACCTCGTTCAGCCGCAGCGATTTGCGGTCGTAGTCAAAGATACCCCCGGAGGTCGACCGTGCGCTGCGACAGGTCGGCCAGGGCGTTGCCGATGGCATTGATGTGTTCGACGTCCATGATCAGGGCTTTCAAGGTGAGCTCGGGCTCGTGGCCCGAAACGACTGATTTTACGTGCCGCGCGCGCCGCGTCCGTCACTCGCCCAGGAACGCCTCGAGCCGCTGCGCCAGCGCCTCGGGCTGATCGTGGTGCAGCATGTGCCCGGCCGGCGCGAGCACGTGGCGCTCGACCCGCCTCACCACATCGAGCCGCTGGTGAAACTCGGCCTTGGTGTAGCGCTCGCCCCACCAGCGCGCGATGTCGGTCTGGTCGCCTTCGACCCACAGCACCGGGGCCTCGATCCGCCTCCAGGTCTCGAGCGCCTCGTCGCGCTGGTACAGGTACGGGCTGATGCGCTTGTGCGCCGCGTCGGCGAGCAGCTCGAAGCGGACGGCGCCGTCTTTCTCGACCCGGCGCGACCAGTGCTGCGCGAGCCACGCGGCGCGGTCGGCCGGCAGCAGCGGGTTGGTCTTGCGCAGCCGCTCGGCGACCTCGTCGAGGCTCGCGTAGTCGCGCAGCAGCACCGGCGCCTTCAGTTCGTCGAGCCACTGCACGATGCGCTTCGGCGCTTGCGACGGCTTCGTCAGCGGCATGCCGAAGCCCTCGAGGTTGATCAGGCGCCGGATGCGCTTCGGCCGCAGCCCCGCGTACAGCATCACCGCGTTGCCGCCCATGCTGTGGCCGAGCAGGTCGATCGGCCGGTCGGGCTGCGCGTCGAAGCACAGCGCGTCGAGCGCGGCGTCGAGATCGCCGAGGTAATCGGGCAGCCAGTAGGTGTCGGATCGCGGCGTGTCGGTCAGGCCGAAGCCGCGCCAGTCGAACGCGAGCACGTGGCGGTCGCTCGGCAGCGCGTCGACGACGAACTGGAACGACGCGGCCACGTCCATCCAGCCGTGCTGCATCACGATCGGCGGGCGCTCGGGCGTGCTCATCGACGCGTCGCCCCACTCGAGCACGTGGTGCCGAAGACCGCGCAGCGTGACGAAGCGGCTGCGCGCGAGGCGGTGCGGCGTGTAGGGGGCGACGGCGGTCAATGTTCGTACCTTCGTGCTGCGCACTCCGGTATTCGCCCTTGGGGCGGCCCGGCGGGCTCATGTCGGCACTTTACGCGGCGCGGCGCGGCGGCGCCGACAGCGGCCGATGCGAGAATCCGCGCATGGAGCCGACCCCTGCGTTCACCTTGCGAGCGGCCGAGCTGCGCGATGTCGGCGCGATCGTGCAGCTGATCCGCGAACTGGCCGAGTTCGAGAAGCTCACGCACTTGCTGCAGGTCACGCCCGAGAAGCTGCGCCCGCACCTGTTCGGCGAGCGGCCGGTGGCCGAGGCGCTGGTGGTCGAGGTGCCGGGCGCGGC
>DATMIN010000494.1:0-3516 GCA_035554275.1 Burkholderiaceae bacterium | reverse complement strand
GAGCGTCGCGACCGCGAACAGCGCCGCGTTGAGCGGCAGGCGCGGCCCGGCGCCGGCCCGCATCAGCAGCGCGCACAGCGCCGCCAGCGCGGCGATCGCGCCAACCAGCCACGGCCGTGCCGGCGCCGCGAGCGCTGTCGGCACCGACCAGAGGATCAGCGCGCTGGCCAGCGCGGCCGCTGCGGCGGTGCCGAAGAACAGCCGCCCGATCGCGCGTGCCGCGGCGTTCGGCGGTTCGGCATCGGCCAGGGGAGGGGTCTGCATCGGAGGGCGGCGCTCAGAACCTGTGAAGCAATCCGATGCACCCGCGCCGGGGTGGCCAAGGGCGCTGGGGTAGGCGCGTCGCGCCGCCCAGGCTCATGCCTGGGCAAGCGGCGCAACACCGCCCAGCGCCCTTGGCCGCCCCGGCCCGAAGGGTGAGGCCCCAAAGCGGGCCCACTCGTCGTTGCAAATGCTCGCCGGGGCCCCACCCCGGCTGCGCTTTGCGCCTAGATTGGGCTCGCTTTGGGGCCTCACGCGGGTGCATCGGATTACTTCACAGGTTCTCAGTCCCCGATGGTAAGAGGTCGGGCCGGCCGGTGTGCGGGCGCCGGCGGCGGCTCAGGGCGCGCGGCGCGCCCGGTTGAGCGCCTCACGCGCGCTCAGCGCGGCGTCGCGGGCGGCCTGTGCGAAGTGGTCGCCGCGGCTCGCGTAGAGCACCGCGCGCGACGAGCTGACGATGATCGGCGCGGTCGTGCGGCCGTGGGCGTCGCCGCGCCAGCCGGCGTGCACCACGGCCGCATCGCCGCCCTGCTGGCCGAAGCCGGGGATCAGCAGCGGCAGGCTCGGCGCGAGCGCGCGCACGCGCTCGATCTCGGCCGGGTAGGTCGCGCCGACGACGAGGCCGAGTTCGCCGCTGCGGTTCCATTCGCCCTGCGCGAGCCGCGCGATGTGCTCGAACACGCGCTCGCCGTCGCGCAAGACCTGGCCCTGCACGTCGGCGCTGCCCGGGTTCGAGGTGCGGCACAGCAGCAGCGCGCCCTTGCCGGGGTAGGCGAGGTAGGGTTCGATCGAGTCGAAGCCCATGAACGGCGACAGCGTCACCGCATTGGCACCGTAGCGCTCGAACACCTCGCGCGCGTAGTGCTCGGCGGTGCTGCCGATGTCGCCGCGTTTCGCGTCGAGGATCACCGGCACGTCGGGCGCGACGCGGTGGATGTGCGCGATCAGCCGTTCGAGCTGCGCTTCGCCGCGTTGCGCCGCGAAGTGCGCGATCTGCGGCTTGTAGGCGATGACCAGGTCCTTGGTCGAATCGACGATCGCCGCGCAGAAGTCGAAGATGCGCGAGGCGTCGTCCTTCCACGAGCCGGGGAACTTGCTCGGCTCGGGGTCGAGCCCGACGCACAGCAGCGAGTCGTTGACGGCCTCGGCGCGGGCCAGATGGGCGATGAAGCTCATACCAGGTCGTCTCCTATGCGGCGCGCCAGCTCGGCGGCCAGGCCGGTGTACGTGGCCGGCGTCAGCGCGAGCAGCCGCTGGCGCTCGGCGGGCGGGATCTCGAGCGTGCCGATGAACTCGGTCAGCGCCTCGCGCGTGATCGCCTTGCCGCGCGTCAGCGCCTTCAGCCGCTCGTACGGGTTCGCCAGGCCGTAGCGGCGCATCACGGTCTGGATCGGCTCGGCGAGCACTTCCCACGCGCCGTCGAGGTCGGCCGCGAGCGCGCTCTCGTCGACCTCGAGCTTGGCGAGGCCGCGCGCGAGCGAATCGAACCCGAGCAGCGTGTAGCCGAGCGCCACGCCCATGTTGCGCAGCACGGTGCTGTCGGTCAGGTCGCGCTGGAAGCGGCTGATCGGCAGCTTCTGCGCGAGGTGCGCGAGCAGCGCGTTGGCGATGCCGAAATTGCCCTCGGCGTTCTCGAAGTCGATCGGGTTGACCTTGTGCGGCATCGTCGACGAGCCGACCTCGCCCTCGTTCAGGCGCTGGCGGAAATAGCCGAAGCCGACATAGCCCCACACGTCGCGCGCCCAGTCGATCAGCACCGTGTTGACGTGCGCGAACGCGTCGAACAATTCGGCGATGCTGTCGTGCGGCTCGATCTGGATCGTGTACGGGTTGAACGCGAGGCCGAGCTGCTGCTCGACGACGTTGCGCGCGAACGCTTCCCAGTCGGTGTCGGGATAGGCGGCGAGGTGGGCGTTGTAGTTGCCGACCGCGCCGTTCATCTTCGCGAGCAGCTTCACGCCGGCGATGCGGGCGCGGCCGCGCTGCAGCCGCGCGACGACGTTGGCGACCTCCTTGCCGAGCGTCGTCGGCGAGGCCGGCTGGCCGTGCGTGCGGCTGAGCATCGGCAGCGCCGCGAAGGCGTGCGCCATCGCGGTCAGCTGCTCGATCAGGGCGTCTAGCGCGGGCAGCATCACGTCGGCGCGCGCGGCCTGCAGCATCAGGCCGTGGCTGGTGTTGTTGATGTCTTCGCTGGTGCACGCGAAGTGCACGAACTCGCCGGCGGCGCGCAGCTCGGCGGTCGATTCGAAGCGGCTCTTCAGCCAGTATTCGACCGCCTTCACGTCGTGGTTCGTGCGGCGCTCGATCTCCTTGATCGCCTGCGCGTCGGCCTCCGAGAAGCGCAGCACCAGGCCGCGCAGCAGGCCGCGCGCGGCCTCGGTCAGCGGCTTGAACTCTTTGAATCCGGCGTCCGACAGCGCGATCAGCCACTCGACCTCGACCTGCACGCGCCGGTGCATCAGCCCGAATTCCGACAGCAGCGGCCGCAGCGCCGCGAGCTTCGCGGCGTAGCGGCCGTCGAGCGGCGACAGGGCGGACAGGGAAGAGAGGTTCATGGCGTCTCGCGCACGCGGCGCGCCCGGCTTGCGGTCGAGCGCCATTGTAGGTTTCGGCGCCGGGGTGACCGGCGGTGCGCGGCCCCGCCTCAGCGCGCCGCGGCCTCGCGGAAGCGCGCGATGCGCTCGGCGTCGTCGGGGTGGCTGGCGAGTGCGATGCCGAGGTCGACCGCGGGGCGGTGCTCGGTGTCGCGTTGGGCGCCCGAGCGCTGCGCCGCAAGGCGCTCGAACAGCTCGACCATCAGTGCCGGCGACAGGCCGTTCGCCTGCAGCAGCGTGATCGCGTCGGTGTCGGCCTCGCGCTCGAAGTCGCGCGAGTAGCTGCGCTGGCCGAGCAGCGCCGGCGCGGCGGCGAGCACGCTGCTGAAGTCGCCCCACGCGAGGCTGCTCGCGGTCGCGATCAGCGTCGTCTGCACCAGCAGCCGCATGCCGTGGCGGCGCCGCACGTGGCCGAGCTCGTGGCCGAGCACGCCGATCAGCACGTCGTCGCGGCCCTGCAGCAGCGCCAGCATCTCGTCGGTCACGACGATCGTGCCGCCGGGCAGCGCGAACGCGTTCGGCCCGATGCCGCCGCGCCCGCCTGCGCCGCGCGCCGGGCTCGCGTGGAAGCGCAGGTCGTAAGGCGTGCGCGCGAGCTCGGGCCCGGCCTGCGCCAGCGCGTGTGCGAACGCGGCGCGCAGCGCCTGCTGGCGCTCGGCCG
>DATMIN010000493.1:0-4227 GCA_035554275.1 Burkholderiaceae bacterium | reverse complement strand
TCACGAGCGTGCTGCCGGGCCCGCTGACGCGCTCCGCGGGCGCGACCAGCGGCAGCTGGCCGATCTCGTCGCGCAGGCGCGGATTCGTCAGCGACTCGATCGCGAACACTGCGTCGAGATCGGCCGGGTCGGCGACGCGGTCGTACAGCCCGACCGTCGGGTAGCGCGACGGGATCAGCCGGTGGCTCGTGCGCCAGGCGACCGATGCCGTCGGCACCTGGCGCGGCGAGGGCACGGCCATCAGGCCTTGCCGCCGCGCTGCGCGTCGAGGTACTGGCGCACGACGAACAGGTCGGCGACCTGGCCGCCGAGCATGCGCTCGAGCGCCGGCCGGCCGCCGAACAGCGGCGCGGCGTTGGGCTTGCGCACCCAGGCGTCGGCCTCGGCCGCGACCGGCAGCAGGATCTGCAGCGCCGCGTAGATGCCGAACAGGTACGACAGCCGCTCCAGCACATGCCGATCGAGCGCGGCGCCGACCAAGCCCTTCTTCCACTGGTACAGCGTCGTGCGGCCGACCCCGAGTAACGTGCCCTGCTCGGCGGCGTCGAGCCGCCACGCCTCGGCGATGCGCCAGAACGTGCGCAGCGCGGCCTGGGCGGCGGCCGGCGTGGCCAGGTCGATCGGTGGAGCAGTGGACTGCAGGACGGCGTTCATGCCCGAAGCATAGTTCACCGGCGGACGAAATTCAACGATTCGTTCGTTGGCGGATGAAGTCGGCCGCGATCATGCGGCCGATGCCGCGTGAACCGCCGGTGACGAGGGCGACGCGGCCTTCGAGCGAGAACAGATCGGTCATGGGGTCTCCTGGTGTTGGGGCCGCAGCGCGGTCGGCTCAGGGGCCGGGCGCGCCGAGCCCGGCGGCGGCCACCGCCTGCACGCGGGCGTCGTGGATCGCCTGGCCGACCGCCGGACCACTCAGCCCACGCGCCGCGGCCGCGGCGGCGACCGCCGCGCTGTCGACCGCGCGGGCGCGATCGAGCGCACGGCGCAGGCGCTCGCGCGGCGCGTACACCGCGTCGGCCGCGCCGAGCCGGCCGCGTGCATCGCATTCGCAGGCCAGCAGCAATTCGTCGAAGCGCTCGGGGCGGCGGATCGCGTCGCAGCGCTCGAACAGGCGCACCAGCGCCGCCGCGCCGAACTCGGCGCTGCGGTGCACGTTGCCGTGCTCACGCGCGACCACCTCGGCGAGCTCACGGCACGCCGCCGGCACCCGCAGCCGTTCGCTGACGCCGCGCACGAGCTCGACGCTGCGCTGCTCGTGGCCGAGGTGGCGCGGCAGCACGTCGGCCGGCGTCGTGCCCTTGCCGAGGTCGTGGCCGAGGCAGGCGAAGCGCACCGGCAGGCTCGCGCCCAGCCGCGCCGCCATGTCGAGGACCATCATCAGGTGCACGCCGGTGTCGATCTCGGGGTGATGGTCGGCGCGCTGCGGCACGCCCCACAGCCGATCGACCTCGGGCAGCAGCCGCGCCAGCGCGCCGCACGCGCGCAGCACCTCGAACATCCGCGCCGGCCGCGCCTCCATCAGCCCGCGCGCGAACTCCTGCCAGACACGCTCGGGCACCAGCGCGTCGACCTCGCCGGCCGCGACCATGCTCGTCGCGAGCGCGAGGGTCTCGTCGGCGACCGTGAACTCGGGGAAGCGCGCCGCGAACCGCGCCAGCCGCAGGATGCGCACCGGGTCTTCGGCGAACGCCGGCGAAACGTGCCGCAACACCCGCGCGCGCAGGTCGCGCTCGCCGCCCCACGGGTCGATCAGCGTGCCGTCGTCGGTGCGCGCCATCGCGTTGATCGTCAGGTCGCGGCGCTTCAGGTCGTCCTCGAGCGACACGTTCTCGGCCGCGTCGACCTCGAAGCCGCGGTAGCCGGGGGCTGTCTTGCGCTCGGTTCGGGCGAGCGCGTACTCTTCCTTGGTTACCGGATGCAAGAAGACCGGGAAGTCGTTGCCGACCGGCACGAAGCCTGCGTCGCGCATCGCCGACGGGCGCGCGCCCACGACGACCCAGTCGCGATCGGTGATCGGCAGGCCCAGCAAGGCGTCGCGGACGGCGCCGCCGACGATGAAGAATTGCATAGTCGCTTCGGTCAGTTACCGCAGACAGCCTAGAACGATACTGTCCCCTTACTCACGGGGGGCCAAATCGAGCGTTCCTTGCTTATAAACGGGTCCTGCGCGGGCCGAAGCTCGTCACCGCGTTCAGGGAAACAAATTCATCAAGGAATGTTCATGAAATACGTCAAGATTTTTCTGGCCTCGGCCGCCCTACTCGCATCGTTCGGCGCCAGCGCGACTTTGACCGGCGGCGCCGGCGGCGGCACGGGCACGTTCCTGGCCCTGGCATCGCCCGGCGCCTGCGGCGCCTGCACGCTGGGCGGTACGGTCGCCACGATCAGCGGCGGCAGCATCTTTACCGCCGACCAGCCGTTCGCCGACATCCCGAAGGGCTCACTCTTCGGAAACAACTTCCTCGCCGCCGGCCCGACGCCCGGTAACCCGTCGACAATGACGTTCACCTCGTCGCTGGACTACATCAGCTTCCTGTGGGGCTCGCCGGACACCTACAACACGCTGACCGTCGTCACCACGGCAGGCAGCACGAACTTCACCACCGTGACGCTGGGATTGCCGGGCGACGGCAACCAAGCCTTCTCGCAATACGTGCAATTCTCGACCAGCGGTGGCGAGCACATCACCGGCTTGATCTTCAGTTCGGCTTCGAAGGACGCCTTCGAAACGGCGAACTTCTCGATTACCACGGCCGTTCCGGAGCCGGAAACCTACGCGCTGATGTTGGCCGGTCTGGGCGCTCTGGCGTTCGTGGCGCGCCGCCGCAAGACGCGCTGATCGGAGCGACTCGGCCCCTGCGGGCCAACCTGAACCAAAGCGGGCGCCAGCCCGCTTTTTCGTTTCAGCGCGCCGGTGCCCGCCGATACGGCTCGTCGTCAGCGATGAAGTCGTGCTCCTCGCGCGCGGCCGCGCACCACGCCTGCACGGCCGGTACCGCGAAGACACGGTCGATGTAGCGGAGCAATGGCGTCGGCACCGGCAACCCGTAAGTCGTGATGCGCGAACCGACCGGCGCGAAGTACGCGTCGGCGATGCCGAACGCGCCGAACAGGAACGGCCCGCCGCTCGCGTCGAGCGCCTCCTGCCACAGGCCGGTGATGCGCGCCAGGTCGCTCGCCACGGCCGGCTGCGTGGCCATCAGCCGCTGCCCGACCTGCGGCAGCTCGGCCTCGATGTTCATCGTGCAATGCTCGCGCAGCGCCGCGAAACCGGCGTGCATCTCGGCGCAGACCGAGCGGGCGCGGGCCCGCGCCTTCGGGTCGGCCGGCCAGAGCGCACGGTCGGGGAAGCGCTCGGCGAGGTATTCGGCGATCGCCAGCGTGTCCCAGACCGCGAAGCCATCGTCGTCGACCAGCACCGGCACGCGCCCGTTCGGCGCGACGCGCGCGAGCGCCACCTTGAACGGCGAATCGGCCTCGAACGCGAGGCGCAGCGGGATCTCCTCGAACGCGATGCCGGCCTGCGTCATCGCGACCCAGGCCCGCATCGACCACGACGAATAGTTCTTGTTGCCGATGTAGAGCTGCACGGGAGGCCTCGCGAAGAGTGAGGCTGCGATCCTAAACAACGCCGGCGCGCCGCGGCGTGATGCTTTCGCATCGCGGCGATGCCGGCCGCGCATCGGCCGGTCATCAGCCGGCGCGTCAGCCGCTCAGGGCAGTTCCTTGTCGAGCGGCGTCAGCGGCCCGGCCGGCGCGATCGTGCGGCCCAGGCGCTGCTTCAGCGACGGCGCGGTGGCGCCGAGTTGCGCGGCGTAGTAGGTGGCGTTGCTCAACACCTTCTTGACGTAGTCGCGCGTCTCGGGGAACGGCACGTTCTCGGCCCACACCGCCGGGTCGAGCACCGGGCCGTCGCGCCAGCGCCGCGAGCGCGACGGCCCGGCGTTGTAGGCCGCGGCGGCGAGCGCCTGCGAGCCGCTGAAGTCGTCGAGCACGAGCTTGAGGTAGTTGGCGCCGAGGCGCAGGTTGGTGTCGCGGTCGGTGATCAGCTCGGCGCTGTACGGCAGGCCGATCTTCTTCGCGGTCCAGCGCGCCGTGGCGGGCATGATCTGCATCAGGCCGGAGGCGCCGACGTTCGAGCGCGCGTCCATCACGAAGCGCGACTCCTGGCGGATCAGGCCGTACACATAGGCCGGGTCGAGGCCGATCTCGCCGGCGCGCGCC
>DATMIN010000492.1:0-16255 GCA_035554275.1 Burkholderiaceae bacterium | reverse complement strand
GCGCCGACCCAGCGGAACACGCGCGACTCGCCCTCGTGCGGCACGCCGACCAGCGGGTCGGCCTGGGTCGACCCGACGCCGCTGCTGTTGCCGCCGGCGACCCAGCGCTGCACCGTCTCGAACTGCTCGGCGATGCTCGCGCAGTACGCCATGAACAGCGTGCCGCGGTCGGCGTCGAGCGGCGCTTCGGCGCGCGACGGCCCGTACGACATGCCGCGGCGCAGGATGCGCGGCATCGCCGGCCGGCCGTCGCGCGGATTGGAGCGGCGCACATGCGACGCGAACGGGCACTGCGCGCCGTCGCTGCCGCGGAAATCGAAATCGTTGCGGCCGCCCGGGCCCGGCGTGACCAGCGGCGCGCCGCCCAGCTCGCGGCCCATCATGCGTTCGAGCAGCGCGGTTCGCGCCGCGGCGTCGCTGCCGGTGGCCTGCGTCAGCGCCGCGTCGAGGTGGTCGAGCCGCTGCCGGAGCTTGCGCACGACCAGGAAGCTGCCGCGGTCGAGCAGGCCATCGGCGCCGGCCGGGAGCGGCGCGTCGCCGCGGTCGTTCGCGAAGCCCAGCACCAGCTCGCCGGGGCGCACCTCGTGGCGGCGCGGGTCGGGCACGCCATGGGGCACGACGATCGGCTGGCTGATGCCGTCGGCGAAGCCGAAGTGCTCGCGCCCGCCGGGCTCGGCGGTGCGGCTGCGCGTGGCTTCGACCGCGAGCACCGCCAGCCCGGTGCCGGCTTGCCCGAGCGCCGCCACCTCGGCGACCAGCAGCGGGTGCAGCGTGTGAACCGCCAGGCCCGCCGGGCTCAGGTCGAGCGTGCGCAGCATCACGGCGACGTGCACGACGCCGAGATCGATGCGGTCCTCGCGCGCCGGGTCGATGCCGTGGCGCAGCGGGCGGTGCCAGTGATCGGGGTGGTTGCCGCGCACGTCGCCGAGCAGGCCGGCGCGCGGCTCCATGCCGTCGAGGAATTCGGTCGGCAGCCGATCGAGCCGCTCGGCATCGATCTGCAGCGCGCGCAGGCCGGCGATCGTGAACGCCACGTGCAGCCGTACCTCGCCCGCGGCCGCGGCCGGCGCCGCGCAGCGCGGCGCGAGGCCCGAGAGGTGCGCTGCTGCGTCGACCGGGTGCGTCACGCGCAGCAGCACCAGCGCGCCGTGCGTGGCGCTCGGGCCGTCGTTCAGCAACGCGGCCTGCAGTTGCGCCGGGTCCCAGTCGGTGCGTTCGGCGGGCGCGGGGTCGGCGATCGGGCGCGCGAGCCAGGCGAGTTCGTCGGTGAACAACGCCATGATCTTCTGCGCTTGGGGATCGGCCACGAACTGCGGGTCGGCGATCCACTGCCGGAAGCCGCCGAGCACCAGTTGCGCGAAGCGCAGCAGGATGTCGCCGTCGGGCCCGGCCCACAGCCCGGTCAGCCGGTACAGGCCCTTGAGCGTGCGCAGTTGCAGCGGGAGATGGGCGGGCGCGTTGGCGAGCGCCTCGCTCATGCCTTTGGCCAGCGCGCTCACTTCATCGAGTTCGGCGTGGGCCGCGACCGCGCGATCGGCGGCCGGCAGGCTGCTGCTCTCGCGCTGCAGGCGCTCGACGCTGGCGAGGTAGCGCTGATCGGCCAGCGTCGCCGGCGAATCGGTGTAGTAGATGCCGGCGTCGAGCTCAGCCGCGCGCACCCAGCGGCAGTAGGTGTCGAAGTCGCTGCTGCGCGCGCCGGGGTAGCCGACGCAATGGCAGAGCAGCGCGTCGAGCAGCGGGCCGATGTCGCGGTAGATGACCCGCATGTACGGCTCCCAGCCGCCGTCGAACGAGACGTTCAGCGACAGGTGCCAGCGCGCGGCGCCGACCAGCGCGGGCGGGACCAGCGCATAGCGGAAGTGGCTGATGATCGCGGAGCGACCAATCGAATCGGGGAACACCGGGCCGCGCAACTCCGACTCGCGCGCGTTGCGGCGCGAGGCGTGCAGCGCGTCGAGCAGGCGGCGCAGCCGCTCGACGAAGCTGATCGGCTCGAAGCCCGGCGCCAGGCCCTCGCGCACCTCGGCCAACAGCGCCAGGTTCGTCGTGCCCGCCAGCCCGTTGCCACGCACGTTCGCTCGGATGGTCCGCCCCTCCCGCGGGCCGTGGATGGCCCGGGGGTGAAGGTAGCAGAGCACCGGCCTGCGGCCGCGGCCCTTGATCCTCAAGCCGGATGAGGCTTGTCGCGCCGCGCAGGGCGCCAAATTAGTTGCTCTGGCGCGTGAGGTCTGTCCATCCGCTCGGTGTGCGCGCCCAGGTCGTTCAGTCGCGTTTCAGCAGATCGATGAACGCCGGATTGAGGAAGATCTTCTCCCTGCCCATCTTGTGCTCGCGCAGGATGCCGATCGCCGTGAGTTCCTTGAGGTAGGTACTCGCGGTCTGGCGCTTGGCCAGCCCCGCCTCCACGACGTGCGCGATCCGGCAGTACGGCCGCACGAATACCAGCTCGGCCAGTTCGCGAGAGTAGATCTGGCTGGCGTCTCGTCGCATCCGCTCCGTGGTCTCCTCGAGGAGGCCGCGTACTGCGACGATCTTGTTCATGGTCCAGCGGGCCGTCTCGGTCACACCACTGAGCATGTAGAGGAGCCAGGGCTCCCAGGCGCCCGTCTCGGTGATCGATTGCAGGCCGCTGTAGTAGTCGGCCTTGTTCTGCAGGATGTGGCGGCTGAGATAGAGGACCGGGATGTCGAGCAAGCCCTGCTCGACCAGGTAGAGCAGGTTGAGGACGCGCCCCGTCCGGCCGTTGCCATCGGTGAACGGATGGATGGCCTCGAACTGGTAGTGGCCGGCCGCCATGCGCACGAGTGGGTCGACCTCCGCGGTGCCGGGCAAGGTGCCATGCATCCATTGCTCCCAATTGGCCAGCTTCTCTCGGAGCAGCCCTTCGCCTTCTGGAGGGGTGTAGATGACCTGCCGGGTGCGGTCGTGGCTCAGTGTGGTGCCGGGCGTCTTGCGGATGTCCATGGCCACGCCCTTGATCGTGCGACAGATCTGCACGGCCGTATTGGTGGATAGCGGACGCGTCTTGAGCGCCTGGTATCCCTCCCACAGCGCGGTTCGGTAGCGCAGCGCCTCCTTGGTCGCCGGATCCGCCTCACCTTCGCTGACGCCGTCGAAGAGGAACATCTGATCCGTGGTGGTCACGATGTTCTCGATCTCGCTGCTGGCTTGGGCTTCGAGCAGCGGGATCGAGTTGATGAGCACGCCTTGGTTCGGGATCAGCTGCCCGGCCGCCTTCAACTCCGCGACAGCGGCGCGCGCCGAGATGCATGCCTTGAGGACGGCCCGCGATTCCACGTCGGCCATCGGCGGGAGTGCCGGCAGGTCGTTGTAGGGCTTGGATGGGTCGAATGCCATATGTCGATTTCTGATCCGTAAATCGATCTATCCATCGGACATGTTCGTCCGATCGACATGATGCCAGCACGTGTCGATTGCGGTCGAATCTATCGACACGTTCTCGGAATCTGTCGATCCGATACCCTCGTTCCGCCCGCGCACGAAGCCTGCCGCCAAGGCGAGTGCGACGATTCAGGCCGCTTCAACGCCGGCAGTCGCAATCCCACCAACTCGCCCGTCGAAAGCAGAACTCGGGGAGCGCGACCTGCATCGACTCGCCCGGATCCCTGGCTGCTCGCAGGCGCGGAAGGCCGGCCGCAGCAACTAACACTCGCCAATCGCAGAACCGTGGCGCCAGTCGCAACCAATCTGGCGCCCTACGGCGCGCGTGCTCGCTCAGACGTCGATGTTCGCCGCGCGCAGCGCGTTGCTCTCGATGAACTCGCGGCGCGGCTCGACCTCATCGCCCATCAGCATCGTGAACACGCGATCGGCCTCGATCGCGTCGTCGATCTGCACGCGCAGCAGGCGCCGCACGGCCGGGTCCATCGTCGTTTCCCAGAGCTGCGCCGGGTTCATCTCGCCCAGGCCCTTGTAGCGCTGGCGCGCGACCGCGCCTTCGGCCTGCGTGATCAGCCAGGCCATCGCTTCGCGGAAGTCGCCGACGCGCGACTCCTTCTGCCGCTCGCCCTCGCCGCGCCGCACCACCGCGTCCGCGCCGACCAGGCCGCGGAAGGTGGTGCCGGCGCTGGCCAGCACCTCGTAGTCGGCGCCGTGCACGAAGTCGGCGGTGATCACGCTCGACTTGACGTTGCCGTGGTGCATGCGGCTGATGCGCAGGATGTGCTTGTCGGTGCGCGCGTCGAACTCGGCGCCGACCTCGGCGTCGTGCAGCGCGTTCTTCAACGCGAGCGCCGAGGCTTCGGCCGCTTCGAGCGTGTCGACGTCGAGCGCCAGGCCGTTGGCCATCGCGCGCAAGGCCTCGATGTCCATCCAGTTCGAGAGCCGCTCGACCACGTTCTTCGCGAGCACGTACTGGCGCGCCAGCGCCTCGAGGGCTTCGCCCTGCAGCACCCCCGCGCCGCCGCTTTCCAAAGCGCGCGCGGTATCGAGCTTGGCGTCCTTCAGCGCGACCTTCAGCAGGTAGGCATCGAGCTCGATGCCGTCCTTCAGGTACTGCTCTTCCTTGCCGAGCTTGACCTTGTACAGCGGCGGCTGCGCGATGTAGATGTGGCCGCGCTCGACCAGCTCGGGCATCTGGCGGAACAGGAACGTCAGCAGCAGCGTGCGGATGTGCGCGCCGTCGACGTCGGCGTCGGTCATGATGATGATGCGGTGGTAGCGCAGCTTGTCGGGGTTGAAGTCGTCGCCGCCCATGCCCTTGCCGATGCCTGTGCCCAGGGCCGTGATCAGCGTCAGGATCTCATTGCTCGTCAGCAGCTTCTCGTAGCGCGCCTTCTCGACGTTCAGGATCTTGCCGCGCAGCGGCAGGATCGCCTGGAACTTGCGGTCGCGGCCCTGCTTCGCGCTGCCGCCGGCCGAGTCTCCCTCGACGATGTAGATCTCGCACAGCGCCGGGTCCTTCTCCTGGCAGTCGGCCAGCTTGCCGGGCAGGCCCATGCCGTCAAGCACGCCCTTGCGGCGCGTCATCTCGCGCGCCTTGCGGGCCGCCTCGCGGGCGCGCGCGGCGTCGACGATCTTGCTGCAGATGATCTTCGCATCGAGCGGGTTCTCGAGCAGGTAGTCGGCGAGCGCGCGGCTGATCACGTCTTCCACTGGCGCGCGCACCTCGCTGCTGACGAGCTTGTCTTTGGTCTGGCTGCTGAACTTCGGCTCGGGCACCTTGACGCTGAGCACGCAGGTCAGGCCCTCGCGCATGTCGTCGCCGGTGACCTCGACCTTGGCCTTCTTCGCCAGCTCGTTGTCTTCGATGTACTTGTTGATCACGCGCGTCATCGCCGCGCGCAGGCCGGTCAGGTGGGTGCCGCCATCGCGCTGCGGGATGTTGTTGGTGAAACACAGCACGTTCTCGCTGTAGCCGTCGTTCCACTGCATCGCGACGTCGGTGGTGATCGTCGTGTTCTGCTCGCTGAGCTTCTCGCCGGTGGCGCCGAACACCGTCGGGTGCAGCACCTTCTTGCCGGTGTTGATGAACTCGACGAAGCCTTTGACGCCGCCGGCGAACGCGAACGTGTCTTCCTTGTTGTTGCGCTCGTCGATCAGGCGGATCTTCACGCCGTTGTTCAGGAAGCTCAGCTCGCGCAGCTTCTTCGCGATGATGTCGTAGTGGAAATCGATGTTCGAGAAGATTTCCAGGTCGGGCAGGAAGTGGACCTCGCTGCCGCGAATCTCGGTCTCGCCGATCACCTTCATCGGCGAGATGTCGACACCGTTGCGCTGCTCGACGAGGCGGTCCTGCGGCACGCCCTGGCGGAACTCCATGAAGTGGGTCTTGCCGTCGCGCCGCACCGTGAGGCGCAGCCACTTGCTCAGGCCGTTGACGCAGCTCACGCCGACGCCGTGCAGCCCGCCCGAGACCTTGTAGCTGTTCTGGTTGAACTTGCCGCCGGCGTGCAGCTCGGTCAGCGCGATCTCGGCGGCCGAGCGTTTCGGCTCGTGCTTGTCGTCCATCTTCACGCCGGTCGGGAAGCCGCGGCCGTTGTCGGCCACGGTGATCGAGTTGTCGGTGTGGATGGTCACGACGATGTCGTCGCAGTAGCCGGCGAGCGATTCGTCGATCGAGTTGTCGACGACCTCGAACACGAGGTGGTGCAGCCCGGTGCCGTCGGAGGTGTCGCCGATGTACATGCCCGGGCGCTTGCGCACCGCCTCCAGGCCTTCGAGGATCTGGATGCTGCCCTCGTCGTAGGCGGCGCTGTCGGCGGCGCGCCGGGTGGCGCGAGCCGCTGCGTCTTCGGGACTGATCGATTCACTCATAAGTCGGTTCTAGAGGGCCGATAGGCCCGGATGTAATCCAAGACAGAACCCCCCGCTCGGCGGGGGGCAGGGGGGAGCCCAGTGACCCTCAATGAGGATAAGAGCCGCAAAGCGGCTCATATCCTCATCGGCATCACCACGTACTTGAAGCCAGCCTGCTCGGGCACGGTGAACAGCGCGCTCGAGTTGGTGTCCTGCAACTCGAGCTTCACCATCTCGACGCTCATGTTCGCCAGCGCGTCGATCAGGTAGGTGACGTTGAAGCCGATCTCGATCGCGTCGCCGCCGTAGTCGATCTCGAGCTCTTCCTTGGCCTCTTCCTGCTCGGCGTTGCTCGACGCGATGCGCAGCGTGCCGGGCTCGATGTTGACGCGCACGCCCTTGAACTTCTCGCTCGTCAGGATCGCGGCGCGCTGCAGGCTGGCCAGCAGCGGCGCGCGGCCGAGCGTCACCGCGTTCTTGTGGTTCTTCGGGATCACGCGGTTGTAGTCCGGGAACTTGCCCTCGACCAGCTTGGTGACGAATTCCATCCCCGAGAAGCTGAACTTCGCCTGGTTGCCGGCGAAGCGCATCTCGATCGCGCTATCGTCGGTGCCTTTGTCGTCGCGCAGCAGCCGCTGCAGTTCGAGCACCGTCTTGCGCGGCAGGATCACCTCCTGCTTCGGGATCTCGACGTCGAGCGTGGCCTGCGCGAGCGCGAGGCGGTGGCCGTCGGTCGCGACCAGCGTCAGGTTCTTGCCCTCGGCGACGAACAGGATGCCGTTCAGGTAGTAGCGAATGTCGTGCACCGCCATCGCGAAGTGGACCTGATCGATCAGGCCCTTCAGCGCCTTCTGCGGCACGCTGAACGCGGGGCCGAAGTCGGCCGCCTCCTGCACCAGCGGGAAGTCGTCGGCCGGCAGCGTCTGCAGCGTGAAGCGGCTCTTGCCGCCCTGCAGCGTGAGCTTGTTCTGCGCCGCGCTGAGCGTGACGATCTGGTCGGCCGGCATCGAGCGCAGGATGTCGATCAGCTTGCGCGCGCCCACCGTGGTCGAGAAGTTGCCGCCGTCGCCACCGAGCTCGGCGCGCGTGCGCACCTGAATCTCGAGGTCGCTCGTCGTCAGCTCGATCGTCTCACCGGTCTTGCGGATCAGCACGTTGGCCAGGATCGGCAGCGTGTGGCGCCGCTCGACGATGCCGGCCACCGCCTGCAAGGTGCTCAAGATTTTTTCTTGCGCTGTCTTCAAGACAATCATTTGAACCTCTCAACTTGGTCGTAATAGTAGAGAACGCCGCTCTCTGTGGACAACGCCATTTTCGCCTGCTCGATCAGCCACTTAGCGCGCCGCAAACCATGGGGCCGGGGATCGGACTCGAGCCACGCCGAACGCTAACAACCGGGCCGATCGGCGCTGGCCTGTGGACAGCCGGGCGCTTGTCCGAAACTTGTCCCCAGGCTTGTTGCTTGACATCGCGCGCGGTGCTCATGGAATCCGTGCTCACCCCTTCAGCGTCTGCTCGAGCACGTGCAGTTGCTGGTTCAGCTCGGTGTTCTTCTGGCGCTCGGCGGCGATCTTGCGCACCGCGTGCAGCACGGTCGTGTGGTCGCGGCCGCCGAACAGTTCGCCGATCTCGGGCAGGCTCTTCTGCGTCATGTCCTTCGCGAGGTACATCGCGATCTGGCGCGGTCGCGCGATCGAGGCCGGGCGCTTCTTGCTGTACATGTCGGCGACCTTGATCTTGTAGAAGTCGGCCACCGTCTTCTGGATGTTCTCGACGCCGATCTGGCGGTTCTGGATCGACAGCAGGTCCTTCAGCGCCTCGCGCGCCAGGCCGATGTTGATCTCCTTGTGGCTGAAGCGCGAGTACGCGAGGATCTTGCGCAGCGCGCCTTCGAGCTCGCGCACATTGGCGCGCACGTTCTTCGCGACGAAGAACGCCACGTCTTCGGGCATCGGCGTGGCCTCGAGCTCGGCCTTGCGCATCAGGATCGCGACGCGCATTTCGAGTTCGGGCGGCTCGATCGCGACCGTGAGCCCGGCATCGAAGCGCGACGTGAGGCGCTCGTCGATGTCGACCAGCCCTTTCGGGTAGGTGTCGCTCGTCATGATGATGTGGGCGCGCTTGGCGAGCAGCGCCTCGAAGGCGTTGAAGAACTCCTCCTGCGTGCGCTCCTTGCCGGCGAAGAACTGCACATCATCGATCAGCAGCAGGTCGAGCTGGTGGTACTTGGCCTTCAGCTCGTCGAAGGTCTTGCGCTGATAGTTCTTCACCACGTCGGTGATGAACTGCTCGGCGTGCAGGTAGAGGATGCGCGCGTCGGGCCGATCGGCGAGCAGCGCGTTGCCGACGGCGTGGATCAGGTGCGTCTTGCCCAGGCCGACCCCGCCATAGATGAACAGCGGGTTGTACATCTGGCCCGGCGCGCCGGCGACGTGCAGCGCCGCGGTGCGGGCCATCTGGTTGGCGCGCCCGGGCACGAGCGTGTCGAAGGTCAGCGCGGGGTTCAGGCGGCTGCGCGACGGCAGCACGTTGGTCGCGCTCGCCGGCCCGGGGCCGCGCGGCGCGCCCGTTGCTGCTGAGGCCGCGCGCGGCGCCGTTGAACCGTTTGCGACCGCGGCCAACGACGGCGCGGCGACCGCGTCGCGCGCCTGCAGCGCGATGTCGAGCCGCACCGGCTTGCCGGCGAGTTCGCCGAGCAGCGTCTCGATGCGGCCGGCGTACTGGTTGCGGATCCAATCGAGCTTGAACCGGTTCGGCACGCGCAGCGTGACGACCGCGCCGGTGGCGCCCTGGTCGGTGACCTCGGCGGCCGCCAGCGGGCGGATCCAGGTGTTGAATTGCTGTTCGGGCAGCTCGGCGGCGAGTCGCTCGCAACCGCGCTGCCAAAGGTCGGCGCTCATTGTGGAAAAGTTCTTCTGTGGAGCGGCTGCGATTGTATGTCGCAGGATCGCGAAAGCGCGGTTATCCACAGTTTCGGATCGGCGGTCAATCCCCGCCGCGCGCCAGCGCCCTCGGTGCAAGTCGTTGACCCGGAACGAGGTTTTTGGTCTAATACTGGGTTTCCCGGAGCCCGGCTGCGCATGTTGCCGGCAAGAGCGGGCCGCCACCAGCTGGACAGATCATGAAACGCACCTACCAAGCCTCCAAAGTCCGTCGCGCCCGCACCCACGGCTTCCTCGTGCGCATGAAGAGCCGGGGCGGCCGCGCGGTGATCAACGCACGCCGCGCCAAGGGCCGCAAGCGCCTGGCCGTCTGAGGCGCGCGCGCCGGCCTGCGCCGCCGTGATCGCGCGCCTGGTGCGGTCGGCCGATTTCGAACGGGTGCTGCGCACGCGCAGCCGGGCCAGCTCCGTGCACTTCGCGTTGCACCACCTCGAGGTGCTTCCGGGCGCCTCCAAAGCATCCTGCGATCGCGAGTTGTCAACAGGGCAAGGCCCGATGCTGGAGCGTCCTGTGGATGACGGCTGTTTTCCGACGATCGACACGGTCTGGCTCGGCGCCGTCGTGCCGAAGCGCCACGCCCGTCGCGCGGTCACACGCACGCTGCTGAAGCGGCAGATCCGCGCCGCCGTCGGCGCGCGCGCCGAGGCGCTTCCCGGCGGGCTGTGGGTGGTGCGCCTGCGTGCGCCGTTCGACCGCGCCCAGTTCGTCAGCGCCGCGTCGGCGCCGCTGGCACGCGCGGCACGGGCCGAACTCGATCGCCTGATCGACGGCGCCGCGCGCCGGCCGAGCGTCGGCGTCTGACGCGCCCGCCCACGCGATGCGCCTGCTGCTGCGCACCTTGCCGCAACGCGCGCTGATCGCGCTCGTGCGCGGCTACCGCCTGGTGTTGAGCCCGTGGCTCGGCAGCTCGTGCCGCTTCACGCCGACCTGCTCGGCGTATTCGTTGCAGGCGCTGCAGACCCACGGCGCCGCCGCCGGCAGCTACCTGACGCTGCGCCGCATCGCGCGCTGCCATCCCTTCTGCGCGGGCGGCCACGATCCGGTGCCGGCCCGCGCCCCTGCCCTGTTCGGGGCGACCGACAAGACCTGCCCATGAACGATATGCGCCGCACCCTGCTGTGGGTGGTGTTCTCGATGTCGTTGTTCCTGATCTACGACGCGTGGAACGTCCACAACGGCCAGCCGTCGTTCTTCCACCCGGCGCCCGCGAAGGTGGCCGCGCCCGGCGCGACGCCGGCCTCGGGCGCGCTGCCGCGGCCGAGCGGTGTCGCCGGTGCCGCGACCGCGACCCCCGGCACTGCGCCTGCGCCCGCGCCCGGCGGCGCGGCGCTCGGCGCCGAATCGGTGACGATCAGCACCGACGTCGTCAAGGCCACGCTCAGCAGCGCCGGCGGCTCGCTGACGCGGCTCGAGCTGCTGAAGTACCCCGATCAGGTCCAGCACGAGTGGTACGAGCCGCTGCTCGCCGTGTTCGGCAAGGCGCCGGCGCCGGCGGCGCCGAAGGACGTGGTGCTGCTCGACGAGAACGCGGCGCGCTACTACGTCGCCGAGTCGGGCCTGATCCCGGCGGCCGGCGGCTCGGGGCTGCCGAACCACCACACGGTGATGACGCTGGTGCCCGGCGAGCGCAGCCTCGGCACCGGGCAGAACGCACTGCAGGTGCGCTTCGAGTCGCCCGCGGTCGGTGGCGTGAAGCTGGTGCGCGTCTACACCTTCAAGCGCGGCGACTATGTGATCGACGTGAGGAACGAGGTCAGCAACGAGGCCGCCGCACCGGTCTCGCCGCGCCTGTACCTGCAGCTGGTGCGCGACGGCGTGCCGCCGCCTGGCGAGTCGAGCGTGTACTCGACCTTCACCGGCCCGGCGATCGACGACGGCAACAAGTTCCAGAAGATCGACTTCAAGGCGATCGAGAAGCGCACCGCGGCCGACAAGCCCGACCACAGCGTCGAGGCCGACACCGGCTGGGTCGCGATGGTGCAGCACTACTTCGCGTCGGCGTGGCTGATCGACAAGGCCGACGGCACGAAGCAGCCGCGCGAGTTCTTCACCGGCAAGAGCGAGATCACGAACCCGGCGACCGGCGCGCCGGCGCACGTCTATTCGGTCGGCATGTTCGTGCCGCTCGGCGAGATCGCGCCGGGCGCGACCAAGGCCTTCGACGCCAAGCTGTTCGTCGGTCCGCAGGAGGAGACCAAGCTCGCCGCGCTCGCGCCGCGCCTCGAGCTCGTCAAGGACTACGGCATCTTCAAGATCCTGGCCGAGCCGCTGTTCTGGCTGCTGACGCAGCTGCACAAGGTGCTGGGCAACTGGGGCTGGTCGATCGTCGGGCTGGTCGTGCTGCTGAAGATCGCGTTCTACTGGCTCAACGCGAAGGCCTACGGCTCGATGGCGAAGATGAAGGCGATCAACCCGAAGATCACCGAGATGCGCGAGCGGCTGAAAGACAAGCCGCAGCAGATGCAGCAGGAGATGATGCGCATCTACCGCGAGGAGAAGATCAACCCGCTCGGCGGCTGCCTGCCGATTTTCGTGCAGATGCCGTTCTTCATCTCGCTGTACTGGGTGCTGCTGTCGACCGTCGAGATGCGCGGCGCGCCGTGGATCGGCTGGATCACCGACCTCGCGGCGAAGGACCCGTACTTCATCCTGCCGATCCTGATGACGCTGTCGAGCCTGCTGCAGACCTGGCTCAACCCGACGCCGCCGGATCCGGTGCAAGCGAAGATGATGTGGTTCATGCCGCTGATCTTCTCGGTGATGTTCTTCGTGTTCCCGTCGGGCCTGGTGCTGTACTGGCTCACCAACAACCTGCTGTCGATCGCGCAGCAGTACGTGATCAACAAGCGGCTCGGCGTGCTCGGCAAGTAGCGCGCGGCGAAGGGCCATGCTGCCGCGCCACCACGACCCGATCGTCGCCGTCGCGACCGCCAGCGGGCGCGGCGCGGTCGGCATCGTGCGGCTCTCGGGCGCCGACCTCGGCGCGTTCAGCGTCGCGCTGCTCGGCCGGGCGCTTGCGCCGCGCCACGCGACCTACCTGCCGTTCGCCGATGCCGCCGGAGCGCCGATCGACCGCGGCCTCGCGATCCACTTCCCTGCGCCGCACTCGTACACCGGCGAAGACGTGCTCGAGCTGCAGGCGCACGGCGGCCCGGTCGTGCTGCAGCTGCTGCTGGCGCGCTGCCTCGAGCTCGGCGCCACGCACCTGCCCGGGCTGCGGCTCGCGCAACCGGGCGAGTTCACCGAGCGCGCGTTCCTCAACGACAAGCTCGACCTCGCGCAGGCCGAGGCCGTCGCCGATCTGATCGAGGCCGGCACCGAGGCCGCCGCGCGCTCGGCCGGCCGCTCGCTGAGCGGCGCGTTCTCGGCCGAGGTGCACGCGCTGCGCGACGCGCTGATCGAGCTGCGGATGCTGGTCGAGGCGACGCTCGATTTTCCGGAAGAGGAGATCGACTTCCTCGAGAAGGCCGATGCGCGCGGCCGCCTGGGCGCGATCACGCAGCGACTCGACGGCGTGCTCGCGCGCGCGCGCCAGGGCGCGCTGCTGCGCGAAGGAATGACCGTCGTGCTCGCCGGCCAGCCGAACGTGGGAAAGAGTTCGCTGCTGAACGCGTTGGCGGGGGCCGAGCTCGCGATCGTCACGCCGATCGCCGGCACCACGCGCGACACCGTCGGCAGCACGATCCAGATCGAAGGCGTGCCGGTGCACGTGATCGACACCGCCGGCCTGCGCGAGGCCGGCGACGAGGTCGAGCGGCTCGGCGTGGCGCGCAGCTGGCAGGAGATCGAGCGCGCCGACGCGGTGCTGCTGCTGCACGACCTCACGCGCATGGGCGAGCCCGCCTACGACGCGGCCGACGCGCAGATCGCGCAGCGCCTGCCGGCCGCGCTGCCGGGCCGCGACGACGAGCGTGGCGAGCGGCTGCTGCACGTCTTCAACAAGGTCGACGCGGCGCCGTTCCCGTCCACGATCGCGGCCGCGGCCGCGGCCGAGCCCGGCCTCGCGCTCTCGGCGCGCACCGGCGAGGGCATCGCCGCGCTGCGCGAGCGGCTGCTCGCGCTCGCCGGTTGGCAGGCACAGCCCGAGGGGCTGTTCATCGCCCGCACCCGCCACGTGCAGGCGCTGCGCGAGACCGGCGCGCACCTCGCCGCCGCGCGCTCGCTCGCGGCGCAGGCAGGCGCCGCGCTCGACCTGCTGGCCGAGGAGCTGCGCCTCGCGCACGACGCGCTCGGGCAGATCACCGGCGCGTTCACCTCCGACGACCTGCTCGGCGAGATCTTCGGCCGCTTCTGCATCGGCAAGTAGCGCCGCGCGCGAACGGGACTCCTGTCACGACGAAGGGCACCGCGCGGGCGCCGGCCGGTTGTGGCGGCGCGTGCGCGGCGTCGATAATCGGCGCCAGTGCGTGCCCCATGTCGGCCCGCCGCGCCGGAGGAAGAATGGAAATCGACGCCCTGGTCCAGGCCATCCAGACGCTCAACACCGAAGACGCGCTGCGCACCCGGCTGTCGCTGGAACAGTGGCGCAGTGTCGCGCCCTACCTCACGCACCACGAGATCCGCGCCGGCGACCTGCTGATCAAGCAGGGCGACACCGACCGCTCGATGTACTTCCTCGCGCAGGGCAGCCTGCAGGTCTTCGTCACCGGCGGGCCGCCGGGCAGCAACCGGATCGCGATCCTGCGCGCCGGCTCGGTGGTCGGCGAGCCGGGCCTGTTCAGCGACAGCCCGCGCATGGCCAACGTCGAGGCGATGACGCCGTGCCAGGTGTTTGCGCTGCGCGTGCCGCGCCTCGAGGAACTGGCGCAGCGCCTGCCCGCGCTCGCGCTCGAGCTGCTGCGCGCCGCCGGCGGCGTGATGGCCACGCGCATGCGCGCCAACCTCTCGAAGCAGACGCCGTTCAGCTGACGCGTCGGGCTACTTCTTCGGCTTGCCGAGCAGCCGCGCCTCGGCCAGCGCCAGCGCCTCGGGCTTGCCGGCGAGCACCAGCGTGTCGCCGGCCGCGAGCACCAGCGCCTCGTCGGGCTTGACCACCGCGCCGCCGGCGCGCCGCACCGAGACCGTCGCGACACCGACCGCATGCAGCGCCTGCGCCGCGAGCGTCTTGCCGACGTGGCCGCCGGCCGCGGGCAGCGTCACGCTGAGCAGCCGCGCGGTCTTCATCTCGTCGACGGTGTCGTCGTCGGCGCCGTGGAAGTAGCCGCGCAGCAGGCCGTAGCGCGCGTCGCGCTGGTCCTGCACCACGCGGATCACGCGCCGCATCGGCACGCCGACGAGCGCGAGCGCGTGGCTGGCGAGCATCAGCGAGCCCTCGATCGCCTCGGGCACGACCTCGGTCGCGCCGGCGGCCTGCAGCCGCTCGATGTCGGTGTCGTCGATCGTGCGCACGATCACCGGCACCTTCGGCGCGTGTTCCTGCACCAGGCGCAGGATCTTCAGCGCCGACGGCACGTCGTGGTAGCTGACGACGACCGCGCTGGCGCGCGCCAGGCCGGCGGCCATCAGGCTCTGCAGCCGCGCCGCGTCGCCGAACACGACGCTCTGGCCGGCCGCGGCGGCCATGCGCACGCGGTCGGGGTCGAGGTCGAGCGCCATGTAGGGAATCTTCTCGGCGTCGAGCAGGCGCGCCAGGTTCTGGCCGCTGCGGCCGTAGCCGGCGATGATGATGTGGGCCTCGGTGTTGATCGAGCGCTTCGCGATCGTCGTCATCGCCACCGACTGCATCAGCCAGTCGGTCGCCGACAGGCGCATCACGACGCGGTTGCTGTACATCACGATGAACGGCGTGGCCAGCATCGACAGCACCATGCTCGCCAGCACCGGGCTTTGCAGGCTCACGGGCAGCAGGCCGCCGTCGGTGGCGAGCGCGAGCAGCACGAAGCCGAATTCGCCGGCCTGCGCGAGGTACAGGCCGGTGCGCAGCGCCACACCCGGCGCGGCGCCGAACGCGCGCGCCAGCACGGTGACGAGCACGAACTTGAACAGCACCGGCGCGATCGTCAGCGCCAGCACCGCCGCCCAGTGCTGCCACACCGCCTCGGCGTCGAGCTTCATGCCGATCGTGATGAAGAACAGGCCGAGCAACACGTCGTGGAACGGCCGGATGTCGGTCTCGACCTGATGCTTGTATTCGGTCTCGGCGATCAGCATGCCGGCGACGAACGCGCCGAGCGCAAGCGACAGCCCGGCGTGCTCGGTGAGCCAGGCGAGCGCGAGCGTCACGAGCAGCAGGTTCAGCACGAACAGCTCTTCGCTCTTCAGCCGCGCGACGATCGTCAGCCACCAGCGCATCACGCGCTGGCCGCCGACCAGCAGCACCGTCAGCAGCGCGGCCGCCTTCAGGCCGGCGACCGCGAGCTCCTGCACCAGCACCGCCGGCTTCGAGCCGAGCGCCGGGATCAGCACCAGCAGCGGCACCACCGCCAGATCCTGGAACAGCAGCACGCCCATCACGCGCCGGCCATGCTCGCTCTCGAGTTCGAGCCGCTCGGCCATCAGCTTGACGACGATCGCGGTGCTGCTCATCGCCAGCGCGCCGCCGAGCGCGATCGCGCTCTGCCAGTTCAGGCCCCACTCGCGGCCGAGCATCGTCATGCCGAACGCGAGCGCGGCGTTGCCGATCACCGCCATCACGATCGTCAGCGCGACCTGGCTCAGGCCGAGCCCGAACACCAGCTGGCGCATGCTCTTGAGCTTGGGCAGGTTGAACTCGAGCCCGATCACGAACATCAGGAACACGACGCCGAACTCGCCGAGGTAGTTGACGCGCGCGGTGTCTTTCGCGAGCGCGGTGGCGTTCGGGCCGATCAGCACGCCCACGGCCAGGTAGCCGAGCATCGGCGGCAGCTTGGTCATGCGGCACACCAGCACGCCCGCCACCGCGGCGACGAGGTAGAGCAGCACCAGACCGAGCGGGGACGAGATCATCGGCGCGGGAGGTTGCAAGCGGCGTGCCGCCAGTGGGGGCGGGCGGGCGGCCGCGCGCGGCCGGGCTCATAGAATCGGCCGATCCTACTGGACGCCCCGCGCCGCACAGTGCCTGCAAAACCCGCATC
>DATMIN010000491.1:0-4068 GCA_035554275.1 Burkholderiaceae bacterium | reverse complement strand
CGCCGACCCCGCGCGCGTCGGGCGCCGCGAACAGCACCGGCAGGCAGTCGGCCACCTGCACCGCGCAGGCGATGCCGGGCGCGGTGGTGATCGCGGCATCGGCGGCGTGGATCGGCGCCCCCGCCCGCGCATCGGCGGCGGTGAGGCGCACGACCGCGGCGCCGTGCACCTGCTTCAGGTAGACCGGCACGGCGCCGGCCGCACTCGCCACGAGGCGCTGGTTGTGCGCCACCGCCTGCGGATCGTCGCCGAGCCCGTCGCGCAGGTTCAGCGTGTCGAACGGCGCCGCGCCGACGCCGCCCAGGCGCGTCGTCATCAGCGCGCCGATGCCGTCGATCGCCCAGTCGGGCGCCAACCACGACGGATGCCGCGCCGCGGCCGCGCGCTCCAGCGTCATGCCGGCTCGGGGTAGGCCGAGGGCTGGGTCGTCGCGAACGCGTCGAGCGCCATGCAGGCGTCGAAGACGCGCATCACCGTCGGCACGTGGTCGAGCCGGCACTTGAAGCGCTGCGCGTTGACGATCTGCGGCACCAGCGCGCAATCGGCCAGCGTCGGCGCGTCGCCGTGGCAGAAGCGGCCGGTGCGCGCGTCGCCGGCCAGGCGCTGCTCGACGGCCTCGAGCCCCTGCTCGACCCAATGCTCGTACCAGCGCGTCTTGTCGTCCTCGGCAATCTTCAAATCGTGGACGAGATAGCGCAGCACGCGCAGGTTGTTCAGCGGATGGATCTCGCACGCCACGTCCTGCGCCAGCGAGCGGATGCGCGCGCGCGCCAGCGCGTCGCCGGGCAGCAGCGGGGGCTCCGGGTGCACCTCGTCGAGGTATTCGATGATCGCGAGCGATTGCGTCAGCAGCGCGTCGCCGACGCGCAGCGACGGCACCAGCTGCGACGGCGCGATCGCGCGATACGCGTCGCTCGCCTGCTCGCGCTTCACCAAGTGGATCGGCAGCAGCTCGGCGTCGAGCCCCTTCAGCGCGAGCGCGATCCGCACCCGATACGAGGCCGACGAGCGGAAGTAGTTGTAGAGCTGCATCTGCTGCCCGCGCCGGTCAGGCGACGATCTTGACTTGCAGCGAGCCGATGCCGTCGACCTTCGCGACCAGCACGTCGCCGACCTCGACCGCGGCCACGCCCTCGGGCGTGCCGGTGTAGATCAGGTCGCCGGGCGCGAGCGTCCACGCCTTCGACAGGTGCTCGATGATCTCGGGCACGCTCCAGATCAGCTTGCCGAGCGTGCTCGCCTGGCGCGGCTTGCCGTTGACCTGGAGCGAGATCTTCGTGTCGGCGTCGAGCCGGCACTCGGCGGCCGGCTTGATCGGCCCGATCGGCGCCGATTCCTCGAAGCCCTTGCCGGTGCACCACGGGCGGCCGAGCTTCTTCGATTCGTTCTGCAGGTCGCGCCGCGTCATGTCGAGGCCGACCGCGTAGCCGTACACATGCTCGAGCGCGCGCGCCGCCGGAATGTCGCGCCCGCCGGTGCCGATCGCGACGACGAGCTCGAGCTCGTGGTGCAGGCTCTTCGTGATCGACGGGTAGTGCATCGCGCCGACGCTGCCCTCGGCGACCGGCAGCACCGCGTCGGCCGGCTTCAGGAAGAAGAACGGCGCCTCGCGGCCGCTGTGGCCCATCTCGATCGCGTGCTCGACATAGTTGCGGCCGACGCAGTAGATGCGGCGCACCGGGAATTGCGCGTCCGGCGCACGGCCCTGGACGGGCACGGTGGCGAGGGCGGGGGGCGTGACAACGTAGCTCATGAAACGGTTCCTGTGCGGGCTGAACGGTGCCGCGGAATGATGCCACGCGCGCCGCGCCGCCGAGGGCCGCCGCTGGGCCGCCGGCTACACTGCGGCCCCATGTTGACAGCGCACGGCATCCGGCATTGCAAGGTCTGCGGCGGCGCGACGAACTACGTGGTGCCGGCCGACGACAACCGCGAGCGCGCGACCTGCACCGTGTGCGGCACGGTGCACTACGAGAACCCGCTGAACGTCGTCGGCACCGTGCCCGTCTGGGGCGACCAGGTGCTGCTGTGCAAGCGCAACATCGAGCCGCGCTACGGCAAGTGGACGCTGCCGGCCGGCTTCATGGAGCTTGGCGAAACCACCGAGCAGGGCGCGGCGCGCGAGACCGTCGAGGAGGCCGGCGCGAACTTCGAGCTGCAGGGCCTGTTCAGCATGCTCAGCGTGGTGCGCGTCGGCCAGGTCCACATCTACTTTCGCGCCCGGCTGCTCGACACCGCGTTCGCCCCCGGCCCCGAGACGATCGAGGCGCAGCTGTTCCGCGAAGACGAGATCCCGTGGGACGAGCTCGCTTTCCGCACCGTGCGCGAGACGCTGAAGTTCTACTTCGCCGACCGCAAGCGCGGGCAGTTCGAGGTGCACTGCGGCGACATCGCCTGACGCCTCACGGCAGAGGTGATCATCGCGAATCACGGCAAGCCGGTGGTGCGCCTGGTCAAGCTGAGCGATCAGCCCAAGACGCGCGGCTACGGCGCGTGGAAAGGGCTGGTGGGCTTGGCCGACGATTGGGATTCGGCGCAGACCAACGCCGCGATTGCGAAGTCGATTCTCGACGCGCCGCTGTTCCCGAAGCCGCGTCGCAAAGCATCATCGCCAAAGACGAGCCGGCGCAAGTGAAACGTCTGCTGCTCGACCTCCGCCTCATCCTGTGGTGGCTCGCGAGCGATAGGACCCCTTCGACTGCCTGCTGGTCGGAACGGCGCTCGCCGAACGAATGGCATTGGCTACCCGTGATGCTGCGCTGCTTGAGAGTGCGGCTTCGCTGCCGCGACCTGATGGTCGAAGCCTGAAAATCTTCCTGCGCAGACCGGCGCAAGTTGAGCGGCCGAATGGCCGCTCGAACGCGCGCAGATATTGCCGCGCGTCAGCGCTGCAATATCACTTCTTGACCGGCGGCAGGTCGGTGCACGCGCCCTCGAACGCCTCGGCCGCCAGGCCGATGGTCTCGCCGAGCGTCGGGTGCGGGTGGATCGTCTTGCCGATGTCGAGCGCGTCGGCGCCCATCTCGATCGCGACCGCAACCTCGCCGATCATGTCGCCGGCATGCGTGCCGACGATGCCGCCGCCGACGATCGCGTGCGTCGCCTCGTCGAACAGCAGCTTCGTGAAACCCTCGTCGCGGCCGTTGGCGATCGCGCGGCCCGAGGCGTTCCACGGGAACAGGCCCTTCTTGACCTTCATGCCCCTGGCCTTGGCCTCGTCCTCGGTCACGCCGACCCACGCGACCTCGGGGTCGGTGTAGGCCACGCTCGGGATCACGCGCGCATCGAACGCCGCCTTGGTGTCGCCCGAGGCGACCTCCGCCGCGACGTGCGCCTCGTGGACCGCCTTGTGCGCCAGCATCGGCTGGCCGACGATGTCGCCGATCGCGAAGATGTGAGCGACATTCGTCCGCATCTGGATGTCGACCGGGATGAAGCCGCGCTCGGTGACGGCGACGCCCGCCTTGTCGGCGCCGATGCGCTTGCCGTTCGGCACCCGGCCGACCGCCTGCAGCACCAGGTCGTAGACCTGGGACTGAGGCGCGCCCTCGCCCTCGAACTTGACGAGGATGCCGTCTTTCGTCGCCTCGCCGCCGACGGTCTTGGTCTTCAGCATGATGTTGTCGAAGCGCGGCGCGTTCATCTTCTGCCAGACCTTCACGAGGTCGCGGTCCGCGCCCTGCATCAGGCCGTCGAGCATCTCGACCACATCGAGGCGCGCGCCGAGCGTCGAGTACACCGTGCCCATCTCGAGGCCGATGATGCCGCCGCCGATGATCAGCATGCGCTTCGGGCTCTGGCGCAGCTCGAGCGCGCCGGTCGAGGTGACGACGCGCGGATCGTCCTTCGGCAGGAACGGCAGCTTCACCGCCTCGGAGCCGGCGGCGATGATCGCCTGCTTGAACCGAACCGTCTGCTTGCCGCCCTTCGCCAGTTCGACGGTGATGTGGAACGGGTCGAGGAACTCGGCCGTGCCCTGCACCACCGTGACCTTGCGCATCTTCGCCATCGCGGCCAGGCCGCCGGTCAGCTTGCCGACGACCTTTTCCTTGTGCGTCTTCAGCTTCG
>DATMIN010000490.1:0-3599 GCA_035554275.1 Burkholderiaceae bacterium | reverse complement strand
CGCGTTGCCGGCCGAGGGCGGGCTGGTGTTCTGCCACCCGGGGCTGCACCTCGACGGCGACCCGCCCGATGCGATCGCGGCGGCGCGCGAGCGCGAGCTCGCCTACCTCGGCAGCGTCGCGTTCGACGCCGACCTGGCGGCCGCCGACGTGCGGCTCGGCCGAGTCTGGTGAGGCCCGTTCAGCGAAACGTCCAGGCCCGGTTCACCGCAAACGTCAGCATTAGCCCCGCGAGCGTGGCGACGACCTGTGCGACGAGGTAGTGCACGCCCAGGCGCACGCCGAGCCCGACGATCGCCATGCCGAGCAGCGCCCCGAGCAGCGCCGTCGCCTGGAAGCGCGGCCACGACGCGCGCATCTCGCCGCGGTGCGCGAACGTGAACCAGCGGTTGCCGGCGTACGCCACCTGCGCGCCGACCACCGCGCCGGCGCCCGAGCCGAACGCGGCCGGCCAATGCGCGAGCTCGACGCACAGCACCAGCACGAGGTAGTGCGCCGCGGTCGCGAGCACGCCGACGAGGCTGTAGCGGACGAAGCGCTGCACCGTCTACCGGTTCAGTGGGTTCAGTGGCACGTGCGCCCCGGCTGGCGCCAGAGCTCGGTGCGCGCGCCCGCGAACGCGCGCGTCGCGCCGGGCAGCGCCGCGATGCGCGCCGCCTGGCCGGCCGGGACGATGAACCAGGCCGCGCTCGCGCCGCAGGCCTGCCGGTCGAGCGCGGCGAGCGGCTGCAGCAGCTCGGCGGCGAGTGTGGGGTCGAAGCGCGCCGCGTCGGCCACTTCCTTGCGCCAGTTGTCGCGGCGCGCAATCTCCGGGTCGGCCCAGTCGCTCGCGATCCGCACCGGCTGCGCGAGGCGGGCGTAGAACGGCACGTCGTAGTAATACTCGTCGACCATCACGACGCGGTCGCCGGGCGCCATCGCCGCGGCCAGCGCGCGCGCGAGTTCGCGGTTCGAGTTCGGCGCCTTCACCGCGGCCACCCCGACCAGCACCACGCACCCCAGCGCCGCCGCGCCCATCGCCCAGCGCCAGGCGCGCCCGCCGCCGGCGGCGACCGCGAGCGCGAGCAGCGCGCACCACGGCGCGAGCGCCGGCAGCGCGTAGCCGACCAGCTTCGAACTCGGGATCGAGAAGAAGCCGACGATCGCGATCGTCCACCACGCGTACAGGCCGAGCGTCGGGCTGCGCGCGCCCCAGGCGCGCCGCAGCGCGGCCGGCAGCCAGGCGCTCCACGGCAGCGTCGCGAGCGGCATCACCGCGAGGAAGAACCACGCGCCGTGGACGTTGTTGAATGTCGCCAGCGCGAAGCGGCGGAAGTGCTGTTCGACGATGAAGTAATCGAAGAAGCCCGGGAAGCGCAGCTGCATCGCAACGAGCCACGGCAGCCCGAGCACCGCGAACACGATCAGCCCGGCCGGATGCAGCAGCTTGAGCACCTGGCGCCAGCGCCCCTGCGCGAGCAGCCACGGCCCGACCACGAGCATCGGCAGCACCACGCCGATCAGCCCCTTGGCGAGCAGCGCGAGCGCGCACAGCGCCCAGCCCGCGAGCATCCAGCGCCGCTCGACGCGCGGCGGGGCATCGACCGCGCGCGCCCACGCCAGCACCGCCGCGGTGATCAGGCCGCCGACCAGCATGTCGTGGTTCGCGTACTGGCCGCCGACGAAGAAGAACGGCGTCGTCGCGAGCACGCCGAGCGCGATCGCCGCGGCGCGCGGGCCGTGCCAGCGCCGCATCGCGAGCAGCAGCGCCGCGCCCATCAGCCACGCGCCGAGCGCCGAGCCGAAGCGCCCGGCGAACTCGCCGATGCCGACGAGCCGCATCGCGAACAGATCGAGCCAGTAGAACAGCGGCGGCTTGTGGAAGAACGGCAGGCCGTCGAGCGTCGGCACGAGCGCGTCGCCGAGCCGCATCGCGCGGGCGACCTCGGCGTAGCGGCCTTCGTCGGGCAGCAGCAGCGGGCGCACGCCGAGGGTGGCGAGCAGCCACAGCGCGAGCAGCGTCAACAGCAGCGGCACCGAGGTCAGGTGGGCGTCGCGGCGGTCGAGCGGGGAGGCGGGCATCGAAGGGGGCGGCGCGGTCGGAGCCGCATTAGACCATCGGCCCGCGGCGCGAAGACGGCCTGTTGCACGCGGGTAATCGAGGCCGCTTAGCATGAGTGCGATGAATGCTTCGATGCCCTCGGCCACGGTCTCGCTGCCGCTGTTCCCCTTGCCCTCGGTGCTGTTCCCGGGTGGCCACTTGCCGCTGCGGATCTTCGAGGTGCGCTACCTCGACATGATCGCGCGCCACCATCGCGAGGGCACGCCGTTCGGCGTGGTCTGCCTCGACCGCGACGGCAGCGAGCTGGCCCGCCCCGCCGGCGGCCCGGGTGGCGACGGCTTTGCGCACGAGCCCTTCCACGCGCTCGGCACGCTGGCGCGCATCGACGAACTCCAGCGCCCGCAGCCCGGCCTGCTGCACGTGCGCTGCACCGGCACGCAGCGCTTTCGCGTGCGCCGCAGCGAGCAGCAGCGCTACGGGCTGTGGGTCGGCGAGCTCGAGCTGCTGCCCGACGACGCGCGCGTCGAGGTGCCCGACGATCTGGCGTTCGCGCGCGAGGCGCTCGTCACGCTGCTGCGCCAGGTCGAGCAGAGCGTCGCGCTGAGCGCGCAGCGCGGCGAGCCGGTCGATGCCGAGCTGCCGCTGCACCCGCCGTACCGCTGGGACGACTGCGGCTGGCTCGCGAACCGCTGGTGCGAGATCCTGCCGCTCGGCACGGCCGCGAAGCACCGGCTGATGGCGATCGAGAGCCCGCTGCTGCGGCTCGAGCTGGTCGGCGACACGCTGCGCGAGCTGCGCCTGGCCGGCGCGCCGCGCAAGGTCTGACGCGGCTCAGGTTCTCAGTCGACCTTCGCGCCCGAGACCTTCACGACCTGCGTCCACTTCGCCGTCTCGGCGGCGATGAACTTCGCGAAATCGGCCGGCGGCTGGCCGCCCGGGATCGCGCCCTGCGACAGCAGCCGCTCCTTGAACGCCGGCGCCTGGAACGACTTCGCTGTTTCCTGGTTGATGCGGTTCACGATCTCGGCCGGCGTGCCGGCCGGCGCGAACAGCCCGAACCACGAACTCGCGTCGAAGCCCTTCAGCGCGCCGCCGGTTTCGGCGATCGTCGGCAGCTCAGGCAGCGCCGCGCTGCGCTGCAGGCTCGTCACCGCGATCGCGCGCAGCTTGCCCGACTTGATGTGCGGCAGCGCCGACGGCAGGTTGTCGAACATCAGGTCCATCGTGCCGCCGATCAGGTCGAGCAGCGCCGGCCCCGAACCCTTGTACGGGAAGTGGACCATGTAGGTGCCGGTGACCGACTTGAACAGCTCGCCCGACAGGTGGATCGAGGTGCCGTTGCCGCTCGACGCCATGTTCAGCTTGCCGGGGTTGGCCTTGGCGTAGCGGATCAGGTCGGCGACGTTCTTGACGCCGATCGCGTCGGCTTTCGCCGGGTTCATCACCAGCACGTTGGGCACGCCGGCGACGAGCACGATCGGCACGAAATCCTTGACCGGATCGAACGACATCTTCGGATACAGCGCGGCGTTGATCGCGTGGGTGCCCACCGTGCCCATC